>NZ_JBWLKL010000012.1:0-216819 GCF_059026065.1 Streptomyces sp. A18
GCCTACCTGATGATGTGGGGCTCGAACGTCCCCGTCACCCGTACCCCCGACGCGCACTGGATGGCCGAGGCCCGCTACCGCGGCCAGAAGGTCGTGGTCGTCGCGCCCGACTACGCGGACAACGCCAAGTTCGCCGACGAGTGGCTGCACCCGCACCCCGGCACGGACGGCGCCCTCGCCATCGCGATGGGCCACGTCATCCTCAAGGAGTTCTTCGTCGACCGGCAGACGGACTTCTTCACGGACTACGTGCGCAAGTTCACCGACCTGCCGTTCCTGGTGACGCTGACCGAGCGCGACGGCGCGTACGTCCCTTCGAAGTTCCTGCGCGCCACCGATCTGGGGCAGAGCGGTGAGGGCGGCGACTGGAAGACGGTCGTCCTGGACGAGAACACCGGGCAGCCCGCTGTCCCGAACGGCTCCCTGGGCTTCCGCTGGACCGACTCCGGCAAGGGCAAGTGGAACCTGGAGCTCGGCAACATCAGGCCGCAGCTCTCCCTGCACGACTCCGACGTGGCGACGGGCGTGGAGGTGCTGCTCCCCCGCTTCGACACCGAGGGCGGCACGCACGGGCAGGGGCGCGGTGAGATCGTCCGCCGCGGGGTGCCCGCGACGCGGCTCGGCGGGCAGGACGGTCCGCTCGTCACGACGGTCTTCGACCTGCTGCTCGCGCAGTACGGCGTCGGGCGAGAGGGGCTTCCGGGCGAGTGGCCCGCTTCGTACGAGGATGCCGACGCGCCCGGCACCCCGGCCTGGCAGGAGGCGCACACCTCGGTCCCGGCCGCGAAGGCGGTGAAGATCGCGCGGGAGTTCGCGCAGACCGCAGAGAAGTCGCGCGGGCGCTGCATGATCCTCATGGGCGCTGGGACCAACCACTGGTTCCACTCCGAGACGATCTACCGTGCCTTCCTCGCGCTGCTCCAGCTGACCGGCTGCCAGGGCCGCAACGGCGGCGGCTGGGCGCACTACGTCGGGCAGGAGAAGTGCCGCCCCGCGACCGGCTGGGCGACGCTGGCCAGCGCCAACGACTGGAGCAGGCCGCCGCGGCAGATGATCGGTGCCGCGTACTGGTTCCTGAACACCGACCAGTGGCGCTACGACAAGTTCGCGGCGGACGTGCTCGCGTCGCCGCTCGGCGAGGGGCGTTTCGCCGGGATGACGGGCGCCGACTGCCTGGCGCTCTCGGCGCGCACCGGCTGGATGCCCTCGTACCCGACCTTCGACCGCAACTCCCTTGATCTGGGCGATACTTCGGGGGCTTCGGGCGACCCCGTCGCCAATGTCGTCGACGAGCTCAAGGCCGGCACCCTCAACTTCGCCTGCGAGGACCCGGACGCACCGGAGAACTGGCCGCGTGTCCTGACCCTGTGGCGCGCCAACCTGCTCGGTTCGTCGGCCAAGGGCGCCGAGTACTTCACCAAGCACCTGCTCGGCACGCACTCCTCGCTGCGGGCGGAGGAGGCGGCGCCCGACGAGAGGCCGTCGACGGTGAAGTGGCGCGACGAGGCGCCCGAGGGCAAGCTCGATCTGCTCGTCTCACTGGACTTCCGGCAGACGTCGTCGACGCTGCTCTCGGACGTGGTGCTGCCCGCGGCGACCTGGTACGAGAAGCACGACCTGTCCTCCACGGACATGCACCCCTACGTCCACTCCTTCACGCCCGCCGTCGACCCGCCCTGGCAGGCCCGCACCGACTTCGACACGTTCAAGGCGATCGCGGAACGGCTCAGCGAACTGTCCGTGGACCATCTCGGCGTACGCAAGGACGTCGTCGCCACCGCGCTCCAGCACGACACCCCCGGCGAGACCGCGCAGCCCGGCGGTGTCGTCCTGGACTGGCGCAAGGGCGAGTGCGAGGCGATCCCGGGCAAGACCATGCCGGGCCTGACGGTGGTCGAGCGGGACTACACGGCGATCGGCGCGAAGTTCGCGGCGCTCGGCCCGCTCGCGGAGAAGCTGGGCCTGCCCGCGAAGGGCATCGCCCTGCGGCCCGACCAGGAGGTCGACGAGCTGCGTGAGCGCAACGGCGTCGTACGCGGGGGACCCGCCGACGGCCGCCCCGCCCTGGACACGGCAGTGAAGGCGGCGAACACCATCCTCGCCCTGTCCGGAACGACCAACGGCCGCCTCGCCACGCAGGGTTTCCACACCCTGGAGGCGCGTACGGGTCAGGAGATGGCGCACCTGGCCGCCGAGTACGAGGGCAAGCGCATCACGTACGCCGACACGCAGGCGGCGCCCGTGCCCGTGATCACCTCGCCCGAGTGGTCGGGCAGCGAGTCGGGCGGGCGGCGCTACACGGCGTTCACGCTCAACACCGAGCACCTCAAGCCGTGGCACACGCTCACGGGCCGCCAGCACTTCTTCCTCGACCACGACTGGATCCACGAGCTGGGCGAGGCGATGCCCGTCTACCGGCCGCCGCTGGACATGAACCGACTGTTCGGGGAGCCACGACTCGGCCCGGACGGCGAGAAGGAGGTGACGGTCCGTTACCTCACCCCGCACAACAAGTGGTCCATCCACTCCGAGTACCAGGACAACCTCTTCATGCTGTCGCTCTCGCGCGGCGGGCAGTGCATCTGGATGGCGCCGCAGGACGCGGACGCGATCGGCGTGAAGGACAACGACTGGATCGAAGCGGTCAACCGCAACGGTGTCGTGGTCGCGCGCGCGGTCGTCTCGCACCGGATGCCGGCCGGCACCGTCTACATGCACCACGCGCAGGAGCGCACGGTGAACGTCCCCAAGGCGGAGACCACCGGCAAGCGCGGCGGCATCCACAACTCCCTGACCCGCCTCATCCTCAAGCCGTCCCATCTCATCGGCGGCTACGCCCAGTTGTCGTGGGCCTTCAACTACCTGGGCCCGACGGGGAACCAGCGCGACGAGGTGACGGTCATCCGCCGCCGCTCGCAGAAGGTGGAGTACTGACACATGCGCGTCATGGCACAGATCGCGATGGTCATGAACCTCGACAAGTGCATCGGCTGCCACACCTGCTCCGTCACCTGCAAGCAGGCGTGGACCAACCGGGACGGCATGGAGTACGTCTGGTTCAACAACGTGGAGACCCGCCCCGGCCAGGGCTATCCGCGCCGCTACGAGGACCAGGAGAAGTGGCGCGGCGGCTGGGAGCTGAACAAGAAGGGCGCCCTGAAGCTCAAGAACGGCGGCCGGATCAAGTCCCTCCTGGAGATCTTCTCGAACCCCAAGCTGCCGGAGATCAAGGACTACTACGAGCCCTGGACGTACGAGTACAAGAACCTCACCGATGCCCCGCTCGGTGACGACTACCCGGTCGCCGAACCGCGCTCGCTGATCAGCGGCAAGCCCATGAAGATCGAGTGGTCGTCGAACTGGGACGACAACCTGGGCGGCGCCACCGAGTACGGCGACCTCGACCCCATGGTGGCCAAGACCCGCGAGAAGGCGGCGGAGAAGGTGAAGTTCGCCTTCGAGCAGACCTTCATGTTCTATCTGCCGCGCATCTGCGAGCACTGTCTGAACCCGGCGTGCGTGGCGTCGTGCCCGTCCGGCGCGATGTACAAGCGCGAGGAGGACGGCATCGTCCTGGTCGACCAGGACAGCTGCCGGGGCTGGCGCAAGTGCGTGACGGGCTGCCCGTACAAGAAGGTGTACTTCAACCACCGCACCGGCAAGGCCGAGAAATGCACGATGTGCTACCCGCGCCTTGAGGTGGGGCTGCCCACGGTCTGCTCGGAGACGTGCGTGGGGCGTCTGCGCTATCTGGGCGTGATCCTCTACGACGCCGACAAGGTGACGGAGGCGGCTTCGCAGCCGGACGACACCGCGCTGTACGAAGCCCAGTTGGGGGTCTTCCTCGACCCGGAGGACCCTCAGGTGCGGCGCGAGGCCGAGCGGGCCGGGATCGGTCACGACTGGGTCGAGGCCGCACGCCGCTCCCCCGTCCACGCGCTCATCAGCAAGTACAAGGTGGCGCTCCCGCTGCATCCGGAGTACCGGACGATGCCGATGGTCTGGTACATCCCGCCGCTCTCACCGGTCGTGGACGCGCTGAGCGAGACCGGGCACGACGGCGAGGACCTGGACAACCTCTTCGGCGCGATCGACACGCTGCGCATCCCCCTCGAATACCTGGCGGAGATCTTCACGGCCGGTGACGTGGGCCCGGTGCGGTCCTCGCTGGAGAAGCTGGCGGCGATGCGCGCCCATATGCGGGCGATCAACCTCGGTGACCGGCCGCACAGTTCGGTCGCCGACTCCGTGGGGATGTCGGGCCAGGAGATCGAGGAGATGTACCGGCTGCTCGCCATCGCCAAGTACGAGGACCGCTACGTCATCCCGACCGCCGCCGTCGGTGACGCGCAGCGCCTGGAGGAGTCGGCGCTGCCGGACGAGTGCAGCCTCGACTTCGAGGACGGTCCCGGGATGGGCGGGGACGGGCCGTTCGGCCAGGACTCGGGCCGCAAGCAGCTGCCGCTGGTGACCATCGAGAACTTCCACGCGCTGCGGGACCGGCAGACCGCCGACGAGCAGCCGTCCGCCACCGAGAAGGACGCACTGTGAAGGACACCCTGTGAGCGACCACGCCGTGCTCTACCGGGCAGCCGCGCACTGCCTGTCCTACCCGGACGAGGAGTTCCGCGGCCTCTTGCCTCACCTATCGGCCGCGGCACCCCAATTGGAAGGGTTCCTGACACACGCGGCGGCGACCGACGCCTCCGAGCTCGCCGCGCACTACGTCCAGGTCTTCGACTTCAAGAACCGCCACAGCCTCTACCTGAGCTGGTGGCGCGACGGCGACACGAGGCGGCGCGGGATGACCCTGGTCCGCTTCAAGGAGGTCTACCGGGAGCACGGCATGGAGTTCACCGGCGAGGAGCTGCCGGACTTCCTGCCCGCGGTCCTGGAGTTCTCCGCGCACGCGGGCCCCGTCCTCCTGGAGGAGCACCGGCCGGGCCTGGAGCTGCTCCGCCTCGCGCTCACCGATTTCGGTACGCCGTACGCGCCCGTGCTCGACGCGGTGTGCGCGACGCTGCCGGGGCCTTCGCCGAAGGACCGGGCCGAGGCGCAGGCGCTCGCCCGGTCGGGGCCCCCGCGGGAGGACGTCGGCCTCGAACCCTTCGCAATGATCGGGGAACACTGATGAGAACGCTGCTGTGGGGCGTCATCCCGTACCTGGCCGTCGTCCTCCTGGCGGCGGGGCTCTTCTGGCGCTATCGCTACGACAAGTTCGGCTGGACGACGCGTTCTTCGCAGGTGTACGAGTCGAAGCTCCTGAACATCGCGTCGCCGATGTTCCACTACGGGATCCTCTTCGTCCTCGTCGGACACCTGGTGGGACTCTTCATCCCGGAGTCGTGGACGGAGAAGGTGGGTGTGAGCGAGCACACCTATCACCTGTTCTCGCTGTACGGAGGCACGGCGGCGGGAATCCTGTTGGTGCTCGGCATCCTGCTGCTGCTCTACCGGCGGCGCACGAACGCGCCGGTGTTCCGGGCGACGACCGCCAATGACAAGCTGATGTATCTGGTGCTGTTCGCGGCGATCGTGCTCGGCATGGTGGCCAAGCTGACGCACGCGTCGGGCGAGGGCTACAACTACCGTGAGTCGATGGCTCCTTGGGCACGCAGCCTGTTCACCCTCCAGCCGGACACGGACCGGATGGCGGGGGTCCCGGTCCTGTACCAGATCCACGCGCTGGTCGGGCTCGCGCTGTTCGCGCTGATCCCGTTCACGCGGCTCGTGCACATGTTCAGCGCGCCGGTGCAGTATCTGTTCCGGCCGTATGTGGTGTACCGGAGCAGGGACCCCCGCCGGGTGGGGGCGCGTCCGGAGCGGCGGGGTTGGGAGAAGACGGGGTCTTAATCCTCCCCAACCCCGCCCCATCCCGAAAACCCGCTCGGCACGGGGGCCTTGGCTGCTGCCATCACCGGCTTCGCCGAGTTCGTCCTCGAGCGCCGGACGGGCTGAGTTCTTCAGCCCGCCGGGCCCTTACTTCTCGGCGCCCTCCCCCGGCTTCTCGTCGTCAATGATCTCCGCATCGACCACGCCCTCCTCGGGGGCGGGCCCCGAAGCCCCCTGCTCCTGCTCGGCGCCCTCGCCGGCAGACGCGTACATGGCTTGGCCCATGCGCTGGCTGACGGAGGCCAGCTTCTCGGCGCCGACGCGCAGGGCCGCCGTGTCGTCCGCCTTGTCCTTCAGCAGGGCCTTCAACTCCGTTGCCGCCGACTCCACTTCGGACCGTGTCTCCGCAGGGATCCGCTCCTCGTTCTCCCGCACGAACCGCTCCGTCTGGTAGACGAGCTGCTCGGCCTGATTGCGGGTCTCCGCGGCGTCGCGCCGTTTGCGGTCCTCCTCCGCATGCTCCTCGGCCTCCCGCACCATGCGGTTGATGTCGTCCTTGGGCAGCGCGGAACCACCCGTCACCGTCATGCGCTGCTCGCGCCCCGTCGCCTCGTCCTTCGCGGAGACGTGCATGATGCCGTTGGCGTCGATGTCGAAGGTGACCTCGATCTTGGGGACACCGCGCGGCGCCGGGGGCAGCCCCGTCAGGTCGAAGACGCCCAGCTTCTTGTTGTACGCGGCGATCTCCCGCTCCCCCTGGAAGACCTGGATGCCGACCGACGGCTGATTGTCCTCGGCGGTCGAGAAGGTCTCCGAACGCCGGGTGGGAATGGTCGTGTTGCGCTCGATGAGCTTGGTCATGATGCCGCCCTTGGTCTCGATGCCCAGGGACAGCGGGGTCACGTCCAGGAGCAGGACGTCCTTCACGTCCCCCCTGATCACACCGGCCTGGAGGGCGGCGCCGAGCGCCACCACCTCGTCCGGGTTGACCCCCTTGTGCGGCTCGCTCCCAGTCAGTTCCCTGACCAGTTCCGTGACGGCGGGCATGCGCGTCGAGCCACCCACCAGGATCACGTGGTCGACGGCCGAGAGCTTGATGCCCGCGTCCTTCACGGCCTGGTGGAAGGGGCCGCGGCAGCGCTCGATCAAGTCCGCGGTCAGCTCCTGGAACTGAGCGCGGGTCAGCTTCTCGGCCAGGTGCAGCGGGCCGTCCGCCGAAGCCGTGACGTACGGCAGGTTGATGTCCGTCTCGCTCGACGACGACAGCTCGATCTTCGCCTTCTCCGCGCCCTCCCGCAGCCGTTGCAGCGCCATCTTGTCCTTGGCGAGGTCCACCCCGTGGCCGTTCTTGAACTGCCGCACCAGGTACTCGACGATGCGCTGGTCCCAGTCGTCGCCGCCCAGTTGGGTGTCGCCGTTGGTGGCCTTCACCTCGATGACGCCGTCGCCCATCTCCAGGAGGGATACGTCGAAGGTGCCACCGCCGAGGTCGAAGACGAGGACCGTCTGGTCGTCGCCCTTGTCGAGGCCGTAGGCGAGGGCCGCGGCCGTCGGTTCGTTGATGATGCGCAGCACGTTCAGGCCCGCGATCTCGCCGGCCTCCTTGGTGGCCTGGCGCTGCGTGTCGTCGAAGTAGGCGGGGACCGTGACGACCGCGTCCGTGACGTCCTCGCCCAGATAGGACTCGGCGTCGCGCTTGAGCTTCTGCAGGATGCGGGCGGAGAGTTCCTGGGCGGTGTACCGGGTGCCGTCCACGGACCCGCCTTCCGGGAAGCGCCAACTCCCGTCTCCCATATGGCGTTTGACGGAGCGTGCGGTGCGCTCCACATTGGTGACCGCCTGCCGCTTGGCGACTTCCCCGACGAGGACGTCGCCGTTCTTCGCGAAGGCGATGACCGAGGGCGTGGTGCGCGCTCCCTCCGCGTTGGCGACGACCGTGGGATCACCGCCCTCAAGGACGGCCACCACCGAGTTCGTCGTTCCGAGGTCGATCCCGACTGCACGTGCCATGTCCGGTCCCCTTCCACCGCGAGCCCGTTTCCCGGCGTACTCCGACCTCCATCACAAAACTTGAGCGGCTTATTGTCAATGCCGCCTATGACGGTGCCGCCGCCCCCTGGGGGACGGCGGCACGGTCGAGAACGGCCGAAAAGCCGTGCGTCAGGCGAGCTTCGCCGTCAGCGTGATGGTCGTGCCCGTCAACGCCTGGCTGACCGGGCAGTTCGCCTTGGCGTCCTCGGCGGCCGCGACGAACGCGGCCTCGTCGATGCCCGGCACCGTGCCCTCGACGGTGAGGTGGATGCCGGTGATGCCGGTGCCCGGCTGGAACGTCACGTCGGCGGACGTGACCAGGCGGGTCGGCGGGGTGCCCGCGCTGTTCAGACCGTTCGAGAAGGCCATGGAGAAGCAGCTGGAGTGCGCGGCGGCGATCAGCTCTTCCGGGCTGGTCTTGCCGTTCGCCTGCTCGGCACGGGACGGCCAGGAAACCGCCTGCTCACCGATCCCGGAGGAGTCGAAGGTGACGGTGCCCGACCCCTCCGTCAGGTTGCCTTCCCAGACCGTGTGCGCGGAGCGCGTGGTAGCCACGATGTAGATCCCTTCAGTGCGGTTCCGAGATGCGTTCCGGAACGTCCGTTGCGCCCATCCGATCACACCCGGGCGGCCCAGCCGGGAAAGCCGGGGTAACTGAGGCGGTACGAGTGTCCCGGTGCGTGGTCGCTATGGCCGAAATGCCAACTGTGCAAGGCGCGTCCGCGGTGACACTTTGAGGCCCCCTCGCCCACGGGACGAGGAGACCACTCAGGGGGTTTGGCCATGCGCATGAATTTCTCGGAACGCGGTCCGTCTCCACTGGAAGGTGCGAAGCCGGGAGCCGCCGGTGACCGCGACTCGACGTTCGGCTGGTGGGGTGCCTTCAGCATCCAGAAGTTCGTCAACCAGTCACCTCTCTTCCACACGCACGCCGACGCCACCGGGTGGCTGGCGTACCTCCAGCAGTTCTACGACCGCAACTTCTGGTTCGCGGACGGCGGGGCGCAGGTCTGGGCGTACGAAGAGACGTACGACAACTGGCAGGACCGGTACGGCATGGACGCGGTGGTGGCCGTCTACCACTCGGGCCACGGCGGCATGGACGGCAACGGCGTCTTCTTCGCGCCGCTCGGTGCGGTCTGGGACGGCCGCAGCGACGCGGTCTCGAACCGGATGGCGCTGGGCAACGAGAAGGCGAACTACGTCTTCTGGTCCACCTGCACATCGCTGCGGGTCCTCGGCGGGCACTCACCGATCCGCACCTGGGCGGGGCCCAACATCGGCTTCCGCATGATCTTCGGGTTCGAGACGGTCAGCATCGACAGCCCGGACTACGGCAAGAAGTTCTGGGAGAAGTGGCGGGCCGGGCAGACGTTCACCGACGCGTGGCTGAACGCGAGCTGGGACATCTACAAGGGCCAGGCGCCCTCCGTCTGCGCGGTCGGCGTCAACCAGGCCGACGCCACCGCCCGGCTCAACGGCGAGCGCACCCTCTACCGCGAGCACGTGCCGGACAACTGGTACGCGTGGCGCTGGTACAACGCGCGCGACAGCCTCAGGGAGCCGCTGACGCGGGTGCCGAGCAGCCCGCAGATCGTCCAGCTCGCGCCGCGCGACCCGGGCCAGGAACTCACCAAGATGGGGGAGATCGCCGACTTCCCCTCGGCGGCACTGCAAGAGGTGCAGGTCGAGCGGCAGGGCGTGCTCAGCGCCGTCTCCGGCGACCGGACCGTGTCCACCGCCCCGCACGCCGTCCGGTGGGTCAAGCTCGCCGAGGCCAACCACCGCAACCTGCGGCAACTGCCCACGGACCAGGCGGTCGACGCGGCGCGCGCGTTCGCCGAGCGGCACGCCGACGGCGCCGAGCTCGTCGTGGACAGCGTGCACGACCTGATGCAGAACTCCGGGGCGAAGGACGGCTCCGAGCTCGGCGAGCCGGTGTCCTTGGAGACCCATGTGACGTTCCGGCAGGTCTTCGACGGCGTACCGGTCATCACGCCCGACCGCGGTCTCATCCGCGTGGCCCTGGACAACGACGCGACCGTCGTCCAGGCGCAGATCTCCACGCGCGAGACCACCGGCACGACGCGCGAGCCGAGCACCGACATCGCACCGCCTCCCGCCGGCGGCCGGGGCGCGGCGGCACCCTCGATGCAGGCACGCGACCCGCGCGAGGCGCTGGCCGCTGCGCAGCGGAAGCTGCTCGCCGAGCTCGCCGCCGTCACGGCCGACGAGACGGGCTCCCAGAGCGCGAGGGCCCCGCAGGAGCCCGAGGTCAGGGACGTGCCCGGCACGTTCGACGTCGGCTATGAGATCGAGGGCAACGAGGCCTACCCGGCCGCTCGCAAGCTGATCGAGATCGGCCCGCCCGACGGCATGTTCACCACCCGCCGCTGGGTGGTCGCACCGCTGGCCAGGTAGTCCGGCGGGAAGGGCAGAGCCCAGGCCGACGGGGGTCGGGGAATCAGTGGGTGGCGGTCCGCTCCTTGCGGGCCGCCATCCACGCGTAGACGAGCACCCCCGCGAAGAGGAACAGGACGCCCTGGTAGACGGCCGCGTATCCGGACCCGGCGACGAGCCACATGGAGAAGCCGCACGCGATGCCCGCGAGGACGCCGTCCCGCACCAGGCGGGCGCGGTTGACGCGTTCGCCCTGCCCCGAGACGAGGAAGTAGATCTGCGCGGCGGTGGCCAGGAGGTAGGGCACGGTCGCGGTGAACGTGGTGATCAGGACGAGGGACTCGAAGACGCCGCTCGATCCTGCCGTGTAGTTGTAGACGGTGAGCAGCGAGGCGAGGACGACGGTGACCAGGACGCCCACGGTCGGCACGCCGCGCTTCTTCTTGGCGAAGGCGGCGGGGAAGAGCCCGTCCTTGGCGGCGGCGTACGGCGTCTGGGCGCTCAGGAGGGTCCAGCCGTTGAGGGCGCCGAGGATCGACACGACCGCCGCGATCGCCACCGCCGTACCGCCCCAGGAGCCGCCGAACATGACGTTGACGGCGTCGGAGAACGGCGCGGTGGAGCCGACGAGCTTGTCGTGGGCGACGGTGCCGAAGACGGCGAGGGTGCCGAGCAGGTAGACGAGGGCGGCGCCGAGGGTACCGAGGATGGTGGCGCGCCCTACGTTGCGGCGCGGGTCGCGTACTTCACCGGCGCTGACGGCGGCCGACTCCACTCCCAGGTAGGAGAAGAGCAGGATCGCGGCGGAGGCGGAGATCGCGCCGACCGGGCCGTCGTCGCTCGCCCGGAAGGGACCCAGGTTGGCGCTGTCGAAGAAGAACAGTCCACCGACCGCGACGAGGATCAGCGGCAGGAACTTCAGGACGGTGGCGACGACCTGGACCGCGCCGACGTAGCGGGTGCCCGCGAAGTTCGCGACTGCGGGCAGCAGTTGCAGCACGAGGGCGGCCAGGCAGGCGGTCCACTTGTGGCCGCCCACCGGTATGAGGACGTCGAGATAGCCGACGGCGGCGACGGCGAGCGCGGCGTTCGACACCCAGGCGGTGGCCCAGTAGGACCAGGCCGCGAGGAAGCCCGCGAAGTCGCCGAACGCGGCGCGGGCGTAGACGTACGGTCCGCCGGTGCGCGGGTCGCGCCGCGCGAGCCGCCCGAAGACCAGGGCGAGAGCGATCGCACCGGCGGTCAGGACGCCGAACGCGACGAGGCTGATGGTCCCGAAGGGGGCGACGGAGGCCGGGAGCAGGAAGATGCCGCCACCGATGATGTTGCCCATGACGAGGCAGGTGGCGATGGGCAGACCGAAGCGGCGGGCATGCTTCCCGGCGCCGTCCTCGTGCTGCTCTGTCGGCAGTTCTTCCTGGTCGGGGGCCGGAGCCGGCTTGATCGCGGTTCCGGTGTCGTGCATGGGGTGGTGCCTCTCATCGTGCCGGACGCCCGGGATCGCCGGGGCGTCAGTCATGGTCGGGCACGACGGGAACCGCGCAAAATCAGCGGTTTTTCTCCTGCAGGGCAGGGTCGGCGACCGCAAAAGCTGATGTGCCGTGGCCGTCCTGCCGGGAATCGTCCGTGGCCATGGAACCCCCTCCCACCAGCGGAATCTCCGGCCCCTGGTACTCGCCGAGCCAGCGCCTGAGCACGTCGTGGACCTGCTCGGCGCCGACGAGTTCGTGTCCGTCGTCGAGCGGCGCGGAGAGCGCGAGGGGCGACAGGAGGAACGGCTGGGCCTGGGCGCCGCCGAGTCCGCCGTGCGAGCCGATCTGCTCCTCGAAGGCGAGGACTTCGCCGTCCTGCGGGTCGTACCAGGAGTTGACCATGATGTCCGCGACGTGCGGGAAGCCGTCGGTGCGGCGCACGGCGTCGGCGGCGCCTGGCCCGAAGTCGACGAGCGGCCCGAGGTCGCCGGGCGCTGCGCCTTCCTCGTCGAGGTACACCTCACTGCCGCGCGCGCCGAGGACGACCGGGCCGCGCTCCTGGCTGCGTACGAGGAGGAAGCCGACGCCCGGGTGGTTGGCGAGGGTGGGAAGCAGCGCCGGATGGCGCAGGTCGATCTCCTCGCGGGTCATGCGGTGCGGGACGTCGGGGAAGGAGACGAGGCCGAGGTTGCCGGAGGCCAGCACGATGGGCTCCGCGCGGCGTGCGGGGCGGTGCTCTCCCGCGCCCTCCTCGACGGGGCGGCGCAGCGCGGCGCGGACCGTCGAGCGGGCCTCGGCTCCGCTGTGCGTGCGCTGCGCCTTGCGCGGCACGGGCAGTCCGCAGCCGGCCCGGACGAGGTCGCCGAGAGTGAGGCCGTAGCGGGCGCGGAAGGTCTCGCCGGGGCTCTGGCCGTGGTCGGAGAGGACCACGATGCGGTAGGCGCGGGGGGCGTGTTCGGCGACCTTCGCGATCAGTGCGAGGGACCGGTCGAGCCGCTGGAGCACCTTCTCCACGTCGCTTCCGGTGGGCCCCGAGTGGTGGGCCACTTCGTCGTACGCGACGAGGTCGGCGTAGACCGCGCTGCGCCCGGCGAGCATGTCCCCGATGACCGCGGCGACGACGACGTCGCGCTCCACGACGGTCGCGAAGGCGCGGATGAAGGGGTAGAGCCCGCCACGGCCGACGCGCGGACGGCGCTTCCTGATCCGAGCGCGGGTCGACTCGCCGATCTCGCGGCCGACTTCGGCGACGAAGGACAGGGCGGTGCGGACGGCGTTGGCGGGGTCGGAGAAATAGGCGAAGTACCCGGCGCGCGAGCGGTTCTCCTTGCCGCGGCGTGCGGCCATGGAGAGCACGAGGGCGACCTGCTCGGCGCCGCCGCTGAAGAGGTTGCCGCGGCTCGCGCCGTCGAGGGTGAGCAGACCGCCGTCGCCGGTGTGCTCGATGGCACGGCGCTGGAGTTCGACGGCGGACGCGGGCCGGTTGGAGACCATGACCTCGCCGGTGTCCTTCTCGTACCAACGGAAGGCGGGCACGTCGTGGTTGGAGCCGTGCAGGATCCCGAGCTGACTCGCCCCGGTCTGGCTCGACCAGTCGGTGCGCCAGGGGGTGAGGCGGTGGGTCGGGGCGCCCGCCTGCCCGAGCCAGAGGGCGACGGTCGGCATGAGCCCCTTGTCCACGGCGGTGCGCAGGACGTCGTGGCCCACCCCGTCGAGCTGGATGAAGACGGTGCCGGGCGGTACGGGACCGACCCGCCCTTCGGCACGGCGGCGGCGCCTGCGGTCGGCCAGGCGGTAGAGGCGGCGGCGGTAGGCGTCGTCGTCGCGGACGGCGAGGGCACCGCCGGTGGCGGAGGCGACGGCGGACATGACGGCGGCGACGACCACGGCGGTCTCGGCGTTGGCCTCGCCGCGGCCGTCGGGGATGAGCCCGAGGGCGAGCAGGAGCAGCGAGCCGTTGAGGAAGAAGGCGAGCAGACCGAGCACGAGCGCGGGCACGAGCAGCAACGCCCGCACGAGCAGGGGCCACACCAGCGAGGAGAGCAGACCGAAGGCTCCGGCGCCGAGCGCGGCGGTGACGGCGATGCGGGTGGCGCTGTCACCGTCGTCGGACTGCAGCTGGAAGTCGGGCAGGATCCCGGCGAGCGCGAGCATCGTGAGCGTGCTGACCAGCCATACGGCGACCGAACGCCACAGAGCACTGCCGACCGCCCGCCATCGCCCTCGCCCCACGCCCGCCGCCTCACGTTTCATGACAGATCCGGACACCGGATCCGGACACCAGCCTGTCACAGGGTGAACGGCTCGGTGGGCGGGGAGGGATCAGCGGCCGTCGTACCCCGCGGTCGGCATGGAGAGCCGCCGGTGCACGTCGGCCTTCATCACGGCGTCGTACGACGGTTCGGCCAGGCCCGCGGTCTCGATCCGCACTCCGCGCCGCCCGCACTCCGCGGTGAACTCGTCCGGCGAGCGCAGCGCGTGGTCGAGGACCCGGCGGCTCGGCACGACGAAGAGGTCCACGAGCCCCGCGTCGACGTCGGCCCAGAGCACGGCGTGGTCGGCGGGCAGCCCGCGCACGACGAGTTCACGGGTGACGACGTATCCCCGGGCGGCGGCCCACCGCGCGCACATCGCGTGCTGGCTGCGGGAGTCCACCAGGAAGGGATCGGCGTCCAGCTCCTCGAGCGGGGTGAGGCTGGCGATCGCAGCGACCCGCACCACTGTCACGCTCGCGGCATCTCCCATCGCGCTCCCCTGACCTCTGGCGTCCTCACCACTGGCGTCAGCCGAAGACCCTACTCCTGGCCGTAGGCTCGTAAACAGTCGCGCGAAGGAGGAACCGGAGTGCCGGTGGAGATCACCTGGTGGGGTCATGCCACCTGCACGGTCGAGGATTCGGGGCTCCGGGTGCTCACCGACCCGCTGTTCGCCCGCCGCCTCGCCCATCTGCGCCGGCGCAGGGGCGCGCTCCCGCCCCCCGAGGCGGCCGTCGCCGACGCCGTGCTCCTCTCCCATCTGCACGCCGATCACCTGCATCTGCCCTCCCTCGCGCGGATCGCGCCCGACACCCGTGTGCTGCTCCCGCGCGGCGCACGCCGACAGGTGCCGGGGCTCGCGCGCAGGCTCTCCCACCTGCATCTCATCGAGGTCGTGCCGGGGGACGAGGTGCGGATCGGCGACCTCGTCGTCCGCGTGGTGACGGCGCGGCACGACGGGCGGCGGCTGCCCGTCGGTCCGCACGGCGCGCCTGCCCTGGGCTTCGTGGTGCGGGGCGAGGCGCGGACGTACTTCGCCGGGGACACCGGGCTCTTCGACTCGATGGCCGATGAGGTCGGGGATGTCGACGTGGCGCTGCTTCCGGTCGGCGGCTGGGGGCCGTATCTCGGCCATGGTCACCTCGACGCGGCGCGCGCTGCGGTCGCCCTCGCGCGGATCGCGCCGCGCAGTGCGGTGCCGGTGCACTACGGGACGTACTGGCCCGTCGGGATGGACGCCGTGCGGCCGCATGAATTCCATGCGCCGGGTGAGGAGTTCGTGCGCCAGGCGGCACGGCTCGCCCCCGATGTGGCGGTGCACCGCCTGCGGCACGGCGAGAGCGTGCGGCCCGAGGCCACCAGGGGGGAGCCTCAGTGATCCTCTCCGCTGCGGCGCAGGTGCCGCCGGAGTCGACGCAGCAGGCGGTCGGCTATCCGTCGCTGTTCCTGCTCATCGTGCTCGGGGCGCTCGTGCCGGTGGTCCCCACAGGTGCGCTCGTCAGCTCGGCCGCGGTCGTGGCCGTCCACCAGGAGGCGCCCTTCGCGCTGCTCGTGGTGTTCGGGGTCTCGGCGTTCGCCGCGTTCCTCGGGGACATGGCGCTGTACTGGCTCGGGCGGCGCGGGATGCGTTCGAAGAACGGCTCGCGCTGGCTGGCGGCGATCCGTGACCGCGCGCCCGAGGACCGTCTGGTCCAGGCGCAGGAGAAGCTGGCGGACCACGGCGTCCTGGTCCTCGTCCTGTCCCGGCTCGTGCCCGCCGGGCGCATCCCGGTGATGCTGGCCTGTCTGATGGCGAAGATGCCGCTGCGCGAGTTCGCCCGCGGGGACGTGCCCGCGTGCCTCGCCTGGGCCGTGACGTACCAGTTGATCGGCATTCTCGGCGGCTCCCTCTTCAAGGAGCCGTGGGAGGGCGTGGTGGTGGCGGTCGGTCTGACGGTGCTGATCAGCACGGCGCCGACGGTGTGGCGCAAGGTGCGGCGTACGGCGTCCTAGCCGGTGAGCCGGTCAGCTGCCGCGCGGAGGTCGTCGAAGGCCGATCCCAGCATGCTCAACGCCCGTTCCACGTGCGGCAGTTCCAGCGCGTCCGGTGCGGTGAGAGACGTCATCCTCTCCTGCTGGGTCGAGCCGAGCAGTGGGCCCGTGGACAGGCGTACGCGCAGTGTCCCGGGGTCGTCGCCGAAGCGGTGGCCGCCGGGGGCGGGCATGGCCAGGCGTGCGCCGAGGAAGTCCTCGAGCTCCTGGGAGTCGCCGACGCCGCGCGCGGCGAGGGCCGGGCGGAGGGGGTCGAGATCCACGTAGAGGTGGCGGCCCGCCCGCGGCGGCAGGGCGAGCGCGCCCGCCGCCCGCACCGCACGCTGCGCGGCGGCGGCCACGCGCGCGTGCAGGCGGGTCGCGCGGGCGAGGCGGTCGGTCACCTCGTCCGGCTCGCCCAGGGCGTACGACGCCACCGCCCCGACCGGCGCCGCGACGCACGCGCCGAGCGCGGTGAGGACGTCCAGGGTGCGGGAGCGCAGTGCGGCGCCCCGCGCACCGGCCGGGAACCGGGCGACCGCCGCGGGCCAGCCCGGCGGCAGGAACGCTCCGGAGAGATCGGTCAGGACGGTCACCCGCTCGGGAGCCATCTCGGCGGGGCCGATGAGCAGGGTGTCGTGCGGCCGGTGCAGGGTGTCGCGCCAGGTCTCGTCGCTGACGATGTGCAGCCCCTCGTCCGCGGCCGCCTCCACGGCTTCATGCAGCACTTCCGGCGGCGGCACGGTGGCGGTCGGGTCGTCGGCCACGGAGAGCACGAGGAGGCGCGGGGTTCCCCCCTCGGCACGGATACGGCGGACGGTCTCCAGAAGGGCGTACGGATCGGGGACGCCGCCGCACTCGGCGGGCGTCGGCACGTGGTAGACCGACCGGCCGAGCAGCCGCACCTGCGGCGCCCACCAGGCGGGACAGGGGCGCGGGAGCAGGATGTCGCCGCCGCCGAGCGCGGCGGTCAGAGCGAGCAGCAGGGGCGCGGCTCCGGGCGCGGCGGCGACCTGGCCGCGCTCCGCGGGCAGGCCCCGCCGTGCCCAGTATCCGCTCGCGGCGTCCAGGAGTGCGGGGCTGCCGCCGGGCGGTTCGGCGTGGGCACGGCCCGCGGCGGCGGCGAGCACGGCGGACAGCTCGGGCAGGACCGGGAGGCCCGGCTCCGGCAGGGGAGGTCCGTACCGGACAGGGCCACGGCCTTCGGGTTCCGTCCGCATGAACCCATCGAAACGTGGCGGGCCGCTCCGCGCGCGCGGGGGCCTCCGGCCGAGTGGTTTCAGCCCCTGCGGGCCCGCAGGGCCGTCCCTCCGGGAGCGACGGGACCGACGGCAGCGGCGGGCGCGGCGTGACCGGGCGGATCAGCCGCCTTCCGCGGCCAGCCCCGCGAGTTCCCGCTCGAGACCCTTGCCCCGCGATTCCACCACCGCCGCCGCGACATCGGCCAGCTTGCGGTTCGTGGTCTGGGAGATGCGGCGCAGCACCGTGAACGCCTTGTCCACGTCGCAGGTCAGGACGTGCATGATGATGCCGCAGGCCTGGTCGACCACGGGGCGGGTGCGCAGGGCCGTGCCGAGGTGGTCGAGTTCAGTGAGGGCCGCGCGGTAGCGGCGGTCGCGGACCAGGCCCGTCGTGGCGAGGTCGCCCAGTGCCTGGGCGGGCCCGTGCCGGGCGTCGTCCAGGGTGTCGGGGCGGAAGCTGAAGAGGGTCAGGGTGACCGTGAGCCCCGCGCGCTGGAAGGGGAGCGTGATGCTGGAGCGTACGCCGGAGTCGAGCGCCATGGCGCGGTAACCGGGCCACCGTTCGTCCCGCAGCAGGTCACCGGTCTCCACCGGCGCGCCCCGCTCCTGCGCCGCGGGAATGGGCCCGTCGCCCGAGCGCAGCTGGACGGCGACGAGACCTGCCAGGTCGGGGTGGGTCACCGAGGCGGGGTGCTCGCTGCCGCCCTCCGATACGGTGGTGCCCGCGCCGCAGCACGTGGTGGTGCAGCGCACGGCCTGTTCGGCCAGTTCCGAGAGCCTGCGTCCCGGCAGAGCTGCTTCCGGCCCTGCCAGGTCCACTGCCGGCATGAGGGGCATGGTGGTTTCCTCCTCTTCTTTTCCCCGCCTTCCCGCGGGACTCGCCGGAAAACGGCAGCAGCGGATACGTTCAGCACATGGCCAAAACGGAGGAGTTCGGTGAAGAGATTGCGGATTTCGTCCGCCGCGTCGCCGAGTTGAAATCGGCACGCTCCGTACCGACGGACGATCTCGGTACGGTGCTCGACGCGGCGATCTTCGAACTCGACCATGTAGCGGACCAGTTGAAGCCGCTCTACGAACAGCTCGCCGCCGAGGGCCACCTGGGCGGCGGCTCACCCGACCGGGACGAGCACCGGCTGCTGCGGGCCATCTTCCAACGCCTCCCCCTGCCCGTCGCCCTGGTCGACCGCGAGTCGGTGGTCCGGCGGATGAACTTCGCGGCGACCGGCTTCACGGGCGTACGCGCGGGCTACGCCACCGGCAGACCGCTGACCGGATTCCTGCTGCACGCGGACCGGGTCGCGTTCCGCTCGCAGACAGCGGCGGTCGCACGCGGCGAGGGCGACCGCAGCCTCACCGTCCACCTCCAGCGCGATCCGCACCTCCCGGTCCGCGCGACGCTCACCGCGCTGCGGCCCGGCGCCGAGCCGCGCACGGCGGTCCTCGTGGTCCTGCAGCCGGGCACGCAGCCCACCGGGTCCCGCGCGACGCCGCAGGAGAGCTTCCGGGCCCCCCTACCCGACCTCGGCGAGGCGACGCGGCACGCGGCCCGGATGGACCTCGATGACGCCATGACCACCGCCCTGCTCACCGCTCCCACCGGGGACCGCGCGGCCGTCCTCGACCGGGCGGCCGGCGTCCTGCATCCGCGGTTCGCGGACTGGGTGATAGCCGATGAAGGGGCCGCGCAACAGCGGCGTACGACCGTACTCGGCCCGGAAGGCGCGCCGGTGGACGACCTGCTCGCGCAGTCCCCCGCCGCGTGCCCCCTCGTCGCCGAGGCGGCACGCGGCGGAGCGCCCATGCTGCAGGTGCGCCCGGAGGACCCGGACTCCTTCGGCCGGGATGCGTCCGGCGCCCCCGTCCTCGTACGCGCACAGGTGACGTCCCTGCTGTGCGTGCCGCTGAGGGGGCGGTCGGACGGTCCGGTGGAGGGTGTCCTCACGCTGTTCAGGAGCGGGGCGCGGCTCGCCTTCTCGATGGCCGAGGCGCAGGCGGTCGACGTGATGTCGCGGCACATCGCGCTGGCCATGACCCGTCGGGCGGGCCGCCGGACAGGACCTAGGCGGCGTCCTGCATGACCTGGTCGCGCAGGCGGTCGCAGCAGCGGCTGATCAGCCGCGAGACATGCATCTGGGAGATGCCGAGTTGCTCGGCTATCCGGCTCTGTGTCATGTCGCCGAAGAACCGCATGTAGAGGATGTCGCGTTCCCGCTCGGGCAGCGCGGCGATGCGCGGCTTGACGGCCTCGCGGTCGATGACCACGTCAAGCGCCGGGTCGGGCGCGCCGAGCGCGTCCCGCAGCGCGTACCCGTCCTCGCTGCCCGGCAGTTCGGCGTCCAGGGAGAGCGCGGTGAAGCTGTCGAGCGCCTCGAGTCCGGCGGCCGTGTCCTCCTCGGACAGCTGTGCCTTCTCGGCGATCTCGGCGAGGGTCGGCGCGCGTCCGGGGACGGTCTGGACCAGGTCCTGGC
Organism: Streptomyces sp. A18; assembly: GCF_059026065.1. Lineage (NCBI taxonomy): Bacteria > Bacillati > Actinomycetota > Actinomycetes > Kitasatosporales > Streptomycetaceae > Streptomyces > Streptomyces sp. A18. The sequence goes on from NZ_JBWLKL010000012.1 coordinate 19,713, forward strand.
GGGCGAAGCGCACCCGGTTGCGCAAGTCCTGTACGCGGCGCGGGACATGGAGGGTCCACATGTGGTCACGGAAGTGGCGCTTGATCTCGCCGGTGACGGTCGGCACGGCATAGCTCTCGAAGGCGCTCCCGCGCTCGGGGTCGTAGCGGTCGACGGCCTTGACCAGGCCGAGGGCCGCGACCTGACGCAGGTCGTCCAGTGCTTCGCCGCGGTTGCGGAACCGGCCGGCGAGCCGCTCGGCCATCGGCAGCCAGGCTTTGACCAACTCCTGGCGCAACGCGTCGCGTTCGGGGCCGTGCGGCATTTCGGTGAGCCGCCGGAAGGCGGCCGCGGTGTCAGGGGCGTCGTCGTGCGGGTGGCGCTTCGTCTGTCGCGCGTCGGATCGCATGATGCGTCGCAACTCCCTTGAAGGTGCCTTGGGTTGAAGAGTCACCGTGGGGTGCGCGCGATGCCGCGACGGGGCACACCCGGGGCGAGCGCGAGCCGCTCCCACGGACGTGCCTCCGGTCCGAAGCACTGTCCACTTCGCCTGCCCCGAGGTCCGCGGGACAAACACGGGTACGCCGCCCGTGGGGCGCAAGGGCCGGGTCTCCCGGTTCTTCGTGGCAATCCCGCATGGAATGGCCTCACATGGGTACTGCGGCACAACCCCCGCTCACCCCACAGGAAGGGCTCCCACCATGGCTGTCGTCGTAAGGGACGTCATGACTCCGGGCGTCGTGGCGGTAGGCCCCGATGCCTCGCTGGTGGAAGCGGCACAGCTGATGCGCGCGCAGGACATCGGTCATGTCCTGGTGGCCACGGCCAGCCGCCTTGTCGGCGTGCTCACCGACCGGGACATCACGCTGCGGGCCGTCGCCGACGGCGCCGATCCCCTCACCGTCAGCGCGCAGGCCGTCTGCACCCCGAATCCGGTGATGGTCGCTCCGGACGACGCGGTGTCGTCGGCGGTCAGCCTGATGCTGGAGAACGCCGTGCGCAGGCTGCCCGTCGTCGAGAACGGACAGCCGGTGGGCATGGTGACGCTCACGGATCTCGCCTCGTCGGCCTGAGGCACTGAGGCGCTGAGGACTGAGGCACTGAGGCACTGAGGCGCGAAGTACCCAAGCACCGCAGCACCGAGGGCACGCCGCTCCGTCTCCGCCCCCGGCCGGGCGGGGTCCCGGCCCGGACCGGAGGGGCGGGTCCGGTTGCACGGGTGGTGCAGGGGGAGCGACCGGACCCGCGGCTCGGGCCCGGCCCGGCCTGGGGCCGAGCCGGATCATCCCCGGTGGTCCGTCACGGCCGCGCCCTCGGGGCGGGTTGTGGACCCATGGGCAGCGACCGGCCCAGCCGGTGACAGGTAAAACGATAAATCAGCTGCCCCGCGGTGACGATCCGCTGAGCGCGGCCACTGTCCGGATAACGCACGCCCGCGCCCCCGGCCCGCCCGCGCCCCCAACCGCCGTCCCCGGGTGATTACCTCCGCAGCGTCTGGGACGGCAACTCGCCGAACCGCGCGTGGTACTGCTCGGCGAACCTCCCCAGGTGACTGAAGCCCCACCGGTGGGCGACCTCGCTCACGCCGAGCTCACCGGGCTCCGCCGCCCGCAGTTCGTCGCGCACCCGGGCCAGCCGTACGTCCCGTACGTACGCCATGGGCGACATCCCGACGTAGCGGCGGAACGCCTCCTGGAGCCAGCGCACCCCGACCCGCGCCTCGGCCGCGAGCCCTACCGGGGTGAAGGGGTACTCGGGCCGCTCCTCGACGGCGTCCATCGCGCGTTTCACCGGCGCCGGACGCAACTTCTCCGCGGGCGAAGCGAGTTCGTCCCGATAGGGATGATCGACGGAGAGCAGCAGCCCGCTCAGGATCGCCTCCTGGAGGGGCGCGGCGATCAGCGGCGACGTGTACAGCGATGCCTGGGACTGCGCCGCTCCCAGGGGCTCGTTCAGGCCTTCGTTCAGACCCTCGTTCAGGCCATCGTTCAGATCCTCGATGACCGTCGTGACAAGGCGGGCCCAACTGCGGCCCGGACCACGGGTGGTGTCCAGTTCGGGGGCGAGGGTCAGCGGGGCGCGGACGGCACGGCCGAGGAGCTGCTCCAGGCGACGGTCGAGCGCCTCGCGGTCCATCTTCACCGCGAGGACCCGGCAGTCGCCGGTCCACCGCTCCACCACCGTGTCGCCGACGGGCTGGAACACCCCGGCCCGCTCCGCCGTCGCGACGGTGCCCGCGCCGCGGCCCTGCCGGAAGTGCATGCGCCCACCGAGCAGTATGTTCACGTGGTACGCGCCCAGTTCGCCCAGCCGCATCCGCACGTCGGCGCCACAGCTGAGCTCGCCGAGGGTGAGCGCGCCGAGCTGCCCGATGTCGAACTCGGCCCGGAACGTGCGCGGTCCGTCGATGACGTCCATGAAGTTGCTGTAGAACGTGGCACCGATCATCCGCCGTGCCTCGTCCACGTCCGCGGTCCTGAAGGACGTCCTCAGCGTCTGCGCACTCACGCGTGATTCACCCGCTCCCCCGACATCACTCGCGCTCCCCCGCGACTACACGCGGCGCCCCAGCAGACTCAGCAGCTTCGTCTGCACATCGGCGCCCTGCGGTGGTTCCACCGCGGGGGCGAAGAGCCCGGTCTTCGCCAAGTCCGCAGCGTACGGCGTGATTTCCCGTACGGAAAAGGCGACGAGGTCGCCCGGAAGTCTTTCGTCCGCGCCGATCGCCCGGGACAGGTCCCAGGCGTGCACGACGAGGTCGCTGATCATCTGCCCGCAGTAGAAGTCAGCCGCGGTGTCACCGAAGGAGAGGTGGACCGTGCGGTCGAGGGCGCCCGTCTCGCGGAACGCTTCCCGGGACGCGGCGGCGGCCGTGTCCCAGGAAGCGACCGGGTCCGGGCCCAGCATGTCGCCGTCGAAGGCGTCGCCGACGGAGTCGATGGTGGCGCCGTCACGCACGAGCGAGGGCACCCAGAGCTGCTCGGCGGTGAGGTGGTTGACGAGGTCGCTCACGGACCAGTCGGCGCACGGCGTCGGCGCGTCCCACTGATCGGCGCCGACCGCGTGCACCCGGTCGGTGAACAGTTCGAGGGCGGCCGAGTGCCGGGCAAGGAGCGGGTGGCCCGCCGGACCGGACGAATCCGCTGTGCCAGTGGTGTCTGCCATACCCGCCATTGTCCTCCTGGAGCCGGAAGGCGCTACCGCTTCCGGGGCCAGGAGGCACTACCACTTCGCGGACCAGGAGGCGCTACCGCTTGCGCTCCACCCGCCGCTCGTCCCACACCGGCTCGGGCGTCTCGCGTACGAGACCGTCGCTGCCGAAGACGAGATAGCGGTCGAAGGAGCGGGCGAACCAGCGGTCGTGCGTCACCGCGAGCACCGTTCCCTCGTACGCCTCAAGCCCCTCTTGGAGGGCCTCGGCCGATTCCAGGTCGAGGTTGTCGGTGGGCTCGTCGAGCAGCAGGGCGGTAGAGCCCTCAAGCTCCAGGAGCAGGATCTGGAAGCGCGCCTGCTGGCCGCCCGAGAGCCGCTCGAAGCGCTGCTCGGCCTGCCCGGTCAGCTCGTAGCGCCGAAGCCGCGACATGGCGGGCCCCTTGGCCTGGGCGTGCTCGCGCCACAGGATGTCGAGGAGCGTGCGGCCGAAGAGCTCCGGGTGGGCATGGGTCTGCGCGAAGTGGCCCGCCACGACGCGCGCCCCGAGCTTCCAGTCGCCGGTGTGCGCGACGTCGCCGCCGGCGAGGAGGCGCAGGAAGTGCGACTTGCCGGAGCCGTTCGAGCCGAGGACGGCGACCCGCTCGCCGTAGAAGACCTCGATGTCGAAGGGCTTCATCAGGCCGGTCAGCTCCAGGTCCTTGCAGGTGATGGCCCGGATGCCGGTCCGCCCGCCGTGCAGCCGCATCGTGATGTCCTGCTCGCGCGGCGGCTCGGGCGGCGGGCCGGCCTCCTCGAACTTCCGGAGCCGGGTCTGCGCGGCGGCGTACCGCGAGGCGAGCTCATGGCTGATCGAAGCCGCCTGGCGCAGGCTGAGCACGAGCTTCTTCAGCTGGGCGTGCTTCTCGTCCCAGCGCCTGCGCAGCTCCTCGAAGCGCGCGAACCGCTCGCGGCGCGCCTCGTGGAAGGTGGAGAAGCCGCCGCCGTGCACCCAGGCGTCGGCGCCCGCGGGGCCCGGCTCTACGCTGACGATCTTCTCGGCGGCGCGGGCGAGGAGCTCGCGGTCGTGCGACACGAAGAGGACGGTCTTGCGCGTCTCCTTGAGCCGCTCCTCCAGCCAGCGCTTTCCGGGGACGTCCAGATAGTTGTCCGGCTCGTCCAGGAGAAGGACCTCGTCGCCGCCGCGCAGCAGGGCTTCGAGCACGAGGCGCTTCTGCTCACCGCCGGAGAGGGTGCGGACCTCGCGGAACTGGGCCTTGTCGTACGGGATGCCGAGCGCGGCGGTGGTGCACATGTCCCAGAGCGTCTCCGCCTCGTAGCCGTGCGCCTCGGCCCAGTCCGAGAGCGCCTGGGCGTACTGGAGCTGGGCGGCCTCGTCGTCGACGGTCATGATCAGGTGCTCGGCGACGTCCACGGCCTTCGCGGTCTCGCGGATGCGGGGGTTCGACACGGAGACGAGCAGGTCGCGCACGGTCGTCTCGTCGCGCACCGATCCCACGAACTGCGGCATCACGCCGAGACCGCCGCTGACGGTGACGGTGCCGCCGTGCGGCTGGATCTCGCCCGAGATCAGGCGGAGCAGGGTGGTCTTGCCCGCGCCGTTCGCCCCGACGAGGGCGACGATGGCGCCCTCACCGACACGGAAGGAGACATCACCGAGCAGAGCTCGGCCGTCCGGCAGGTAGTACTCGATGTGCGCGGCTTCCAGATGTCCCATGCGGGGATTGTCCGTGGGGGGCGCTCGTTGCTGCAAATGCGTTTCAGCTGCCTGCTCCCGGGCCGTCGTCCACACCAACCGGGTGCCCACATAGTGATACGTGGGTCTCATCATGCGACATGGCAGCGTACCGTTCGATCCACCGCAACGAGCGGCAGCAAACGCGAAGGAGTTCCCGTCATGCCGGAGGAGACCGCCGTCTACACGCACGGACACCACGAGTCCGTGCTGCGCTCCCACACCTGGCGGACCGCCGCCAACTCGGCCGCCTACCTCATCGATTCGGTGAAGCCGCACATGCGGATCCTGGACATCGGCTGCGGCCCCGGCACCATCACCGCCGACCTGGCGGCACTCGTGCCCGACGGCCACGTCACGGGCGTCGACCACGCTCCCGACATCCTGGACCGCGCCCGTGCGACGGCGGCCGAACGGGGCCTGGAGAACGTGGAGTTCGCGGTCGCCGACGTGCACGCCCTGGACTACCCGGACGACTCCTTCTGCGTCGTCCACGCGCATCAGGTGCTGCAGCACGTCGGCGACCCGGTGCGGGCCCTGAGCGAGATGCGGCGTGTCTGCGCGCCGGGCGGCATCGTCGCCGCCCGCGACGCGGACTACGAGGCGATGACCTGGTACCCGAACTCCCCCGCCATGGACGACTGGCTGGACCTGTACCGGCGGGTGGCCCGCGCCAACGGCGGCGAGCCGGACGCGGGGCGCAGACTCAAGTCCTGGGCCCTGGAGGCCGGTTTCGACGACGTCACCGCGAGCGCGAGCACCTGGTGTTACAGCTCGACCGATGAGCGGGCGTGGTGGAGCGGACTCTGGGCGGACCGTACGGTCGCGTCCAGCTATGCGGGGGTCGCCGTCGAGGGCGGGCACGCCGAGACCGGCGAGCTGGCGGCGATCGCCGACGCGTGGCGGGCGTGGGGAGAGCGGGAGGACGGCTGGTTCGCCGTACTGCACGGAGAGATCCTCTGCCGGAAATGACGCGTCACGCCGCGTGCCGGTACCTCGCGCGCTGTCGCGCCGTATCACTCACCTGTGCTCGATTCGCTGCGTGGACACGGCAGTTGGGGATACCCGGAGCAGCAGGAGGTAACACACTATGGTTCCCGTTCTGCTCGTCCTGCTGCTGATCCTGCTTCTCTTCGGCGCGGGGTTCGCCGTGAAGATCCTCTGGTGGATCGCCATCGCCGTGCTCGTGCTCTGGCTGATCGGATTCCTGAAGCGCGGCACGACGTCCTCCGGGTCGAGGTCCCGCTGGTACCGGTGGTAGCCGGACGTCCCGTCCTGTCGTCCTGCCCTGTCCCGGAGCCCGCGGGCCTCAGCCCGCGGGCTCGGACGGGCCCGGGTCCACGAAGCTGTACGGCGGCAGCGGGCCGCGCACCCGCAGGTCCAAGTGAGGCTGGTCGGCGCGTAGTTCGGCGACCGCGGAGAGGAAGCCCACGGCCGCGTCGCGGTGCACGAGGAAGGAGAGGTCGGCCAGCCAGCCCGTCCCCGCGGCTCCCGCGTGGACCGCTTCGGTGGTCGACTCCAGCGCGCGCCGCAGTTGGTCGGCGTCGCTCGCCTCGCGCGCCCGCACCATCGCGGCGACCTTCTCGCCGAGCCGCAGTTTCTGCTCGTGACTTCCGCCTCCGGCGAGCTGGTTGGCCTCGACCAAGGCGCGCAGTTCCGGGTTCTCGGCGAGGACCTGGTGCAGGACGGCGCGCTCGTTGTGGGAGGCCTTCACGTTGTACTCGACCCTGCTGTCCAGGGCACGCAGCCGCTCGGCGAAGTGGTCGGCCCGTTCCGCGAGGACCGTCAGGACCGCATCGTCGTCGGGCGCGACGCTGCCGAAGCGCATCGGGAGCACGGCGCCCCACACGGCGCCCGCCTCGGACAGGACGTTCTGGTGCGCGAGCAGATCGCGCTCCTTGGGCCTCAGGTCTCCGGGAGCGTCGCTGACCAGCGCGGCGAGCGGACCGCGCCGCACGATCCGGACGGGACGGGGCGGCTCACCGATGCCGTGCGTGCCGGTCACGCGGTCCACACCGTCCGCGCCTGGCGTGGCGTCCCCGCTTCCGACGATGCCGTAGATGTACGTGCTCACCGCTCCCTCTCCTCACCTCTCACATCGCGCGCGGAGTCCGGGTGACCCCGCGCACGACGGCCAAACCTCAGCCGTGCAGGGCCCGCAGCTTGCGCCGTGCAGGGCCCAGGGCGCGCCCCGAGCGCAGGAGGCCCGCCCAGGGGTCGGTGCGGGCCTGCTCGACGGCGTCCTCGATGGTCCAGCGACGGGCGCCGAGCGCCGGGTCGTCGATGTCGTCCCAGGCGACGGGCACGGCCACCGGCGCGCCGGGCTTGGCCCGCACCGAGAAGGGCGCGACGGCGGTCTGCGCGTACGCGTTGCGCTGCACGTCGAGGTAGAGACGGTCGCCGCGGTCCTTCTTGCGGGCGGCGGTGGTGAACCGCTCCGGGTGGGCCTGGACGAGGGCGTCGGCGACGTCCTTGGCGAAGTCGCGTACGTCGTCGAAGTCGTGGCGGCCGTTGAGCGGCACGATGACGTGCAGTCCGCGCGAGCCCGTGGTCATCAGGGCGGACGGCAGTCCTATGTGGTCCAGCACTTCACCCAGGAGACGCGCCGCCTCGCGTACGGGGCCGAAGTCGTCCTTGGCCGGATCGAGGTCGAAGACGAGCCGGTCGGGATGGGTGACGCCGGCCCCGCCGACGCGGGACGTCCAGCGGTGCAGCGTGAGGCAGGCCTGGTCGGCGAGGTAGAGGAGGGTGGCGGTGTCGTCGCACACGGTGTGCGTGACGGTGCCGCCCTCCTTGGCGACCTCGGCACGGGTGATCCACTCCGGGTAGTGGTCGGGGGTGTCCTTCTGCATGAAGCGGGGTCCGTCGACGCCGTCCGGGTGCCGCTCCAGCATCAGGGGGCGACCGCGCAGGTGGGGCAGCATGAACGGGGCGACGGCACGGTAGTAGTCGGCGAGGTCCCCTTTCGTGTAGCGCGCGCCGCCGCTCCCCTTGTCGTCGCCGCCGCCGGAGTCGCCGAAGGCCGGGAAGAGCACCTTGTCGGGCCGGTGCAGTCGTACGGTGCGGCGTCCCGCCCGCAGGGTTCGTGCGCTGGTCATGTGGGGTTCCTTTCATGCTGCGTAGGGGTGCTGACAACACCTGAAGACGGGGGCCGGCGGGCGTGCCGCGGGCCGCGTGCGCCGGAAGGATTCAGGGAGACGGTTCAGGGTGGACCGGAGTGAGCGAGGCACACCATGGCGAACGGAACGCAGCGGCATCCCGGGCACCCGGAGCCCTCCGAGAGCGCGGCGCGCCCCGGAGGCCGACGCCCTTTCCCTTCCTCCCGGTCGAGCGGCGGTGTGCCCTCCGCTCCCCCGCCCGTCGACGCCGCCTTCGCGCTCTGGATCACCGCGGTCGTGGCGGGCTTCTTCGAGATGGTGCTGATGGTCGGCGGGATGGTGTCCGACGGCGACGCGTCCGCCGGGGAGATCGCGGGCGGCCTGTTGCTGCGGATGACCGTCTTCTCGGCGGCCGTGCTGGTCGCCGTACAGATGCGTCGCGGGAAGAACTGGGCCCGTCTGACGCTGGCCGTGGGTCTCGGTGTCTTCGGCACGCTCTCCCTGGTGATCGAGCCCGTCCGGTGGCTGGCCGACGGGCACTCGCCGGGCGACGCCTTCCGGGATCCGGGGGCGGTGGACGTCCTGTTCGGCGCGAGTCGCGTGCTGCATCTGAGCGCGGTGCTCGTGGCGATGGTCCTGATGTTCCGGCCCACGGCCAACGCCTGGTTCAAGGCGCGGGTCACGGAACCGAAGAGGCATTGACCGGCCTCACCGCACGACCGCCTGCTCCACGAGCAGCCGGGCCGCCGCCGCGATGGACTCGGCGTCGATGCCCGCCGCGTGCAACTGCTCGGCGGGGGACGCCGAGCCGGGCATCGTGTTCACCGCGAGCCGCACCAGGCGCGGCACCGGGCCTCCGTCACTGAAGGCCTCGACGACGGCGTCGCCGATGCCGCCCTCCGGCCGGTGGTCCTCGACGGTCAGCAGACAGCCGGTGCGTTCGGCGGCCTCGCGCAGAGTGGCGCGGTCGACGGGCTTGACCGAGTACAGGTCGACGACCCGCACCTGGATGCCCTCGCGGGCCAGGAACTCGGCGGCTGTCAGCGCCTCATGGACGGTCACGCCCGCCGCGACCAGCGTGAGCCGGTCGGCGTCGGACGAGCGCGGGACCTTGGAGCCGCCGACGGGGAACTCTTCGCCGGGCCCGTAGATGACGGGCGTGTCCCCCCGTGACGTACGCAGGTACCGCACGCCGTCCAGGCCCGCCATCTGCGCGACGAGCTTCCCCGTCTGGTGGGCGTCGCAGGGATACAGGACCGTCGAGCCGTGTACGGCGCGGAACATCGCCAGGTCTTCGAGGCCCATCTGGGAAGGACCGTCCTGGCCGATGGCGACGCCCGCGTGGGAGCCGACGAGGCTGATGCCCGCGCCGCTGACCGCCGCCATGCGGACGAAGTCGTGGGCGCGAGTGAGGAAAGCGGCGAACGTCGAGGCGTACGGGATCCAGCCGCGGGCCGCCAACCCTACGGCGGCGGCGACGAGTTGCTGCTCGGCGATGTAGCACTCGAAGAAGCGGTCGGGGTGTTCTTTGGCGAAGTACTCGGTCCGCGTGGAGTCGCCGACCTCTCCGTCGAGGGCCACGATGTCGCCGCGCGCGGTGCCGAGCGCGGCGAGCGCCTGGCCGTACGCGGTGCGGGTGGCGACCCGGTCGCCCACCTCGTGGCGCGGCAGCTCCAGATGGCCGCTGCGCGTCGCGCGCAGCGCCCGCGCCGCTGCGGGCTTTCGCACCTCGACGCGCACGTCGTGCACACCGCCCAGCTCCTCGATCGCCGCTGCCGACTCCGGCAGCGGTTTGCCGTGCATCCCCTCGCGGTCCTCGACGGCGGCGACGCCCTTGCCCTTGACGGTACGGGCGAGGATGGCGGTGGGCTGCCGGGGGGTGGAGCGTGCCTCCTGGAAGGCGAGGTCGACCGCGTCCAGGTCATGGCCGTCGACCTCGACGACGTGCCAGCCGAAGGCGGCGAGCCGGCGGGCGTAGGCCTTGAGGTCCCAGGCGTGGCGGGTGGGGCCGCGCTGCCCCAGGCGGTTGACGTCGACGATGGCCGTCAGGTTGTCCAGGTGCTCGTACCCCGCGTGCTCGACGGCCTCCCACACCGAGCCCTCCGCGAGCTCGCTGTCCCCGCACAGCACCCAGACCCGGTAGGGGATCCGGTCGAGCCGCTTGCCCGAGAGCGCCATGCCGACGCCGACGGGAAGGCCTTGTCCGAGGGACCCGGTGGCGGTCTCGACCCACGGGATGCGGCGCGGTGTCGGGTGCCCTTCGAGGCGGCTGCCCTGCGTGCGGAAGGTCAGCAGCTCGCTGTCGGTGACGGCCCCCGCCGCCTTGTAGGCCGCGTAGAGGAGGGGCGATGCGTGGCCCTTGGAGAGGATGAAGCGGTCGTTGCCGGGGTGGTCGGGCCGGTCGAAGTCGTACTGCAGATGGCGCCCCAGGAGCACCGCCATCACGTCGGCGGCGGACATCGACGAGGTGGGGTGACCGGAGCCCGCGGCATCCGCGGCCCGGACGGAGTCGACCCGCAACTGCCGTGCGAGCGGGGCGAGTTCGATTGCGGTCATGGCGGGGCCCTCCTTGGGTTCGTGTTCGGTTCCGGCGGTCCGCCGGTCGCGTCGGCCATCGGCACGCGCGACCTGTCTACGACCCTGGCACGCGGGACCTCTCGATTGCCCCGGCGAACCGCCGCCAAACTCCGCCGTACTCCACCGCACTTCGGGGCCCGGACCGGCACAGGCACCGTTTGCCCGCCGGGCTTCGGGATACCCGTCCGCTGACGCCGCCGCAGGTGCGGGGCGTGAGCCGACACCACACCGCACCCCGGCCCCCCACCCCCGCACGTGATCCTGGACGGTCCCGATGAAGGACGCAGTGCTCATCGAAAGCCCCGCCCTGTCCGCCTACGTGGTCCCCGCGGACGCCCCCGAGGCGGACGGCACCCTCGCGTGGGAGAGCACGACCATCGTGCTCGTCGAGATCACCGCGGGCGACGCCACGGGAACGGGCTGGACCTACGCGCCCGCGTCCACCGTGGCGCTGATCGCCGAGCAGTTGGCACCGGCCATCACCGGCCTCGACGCGCTCGACATCCCCGCGGCGCACGCGGCGATGACCAAGTCGATCCGCGACACCGGCCGCCCCGGCGCCGCGTCGTGCGCCGTCTCGGCGATCGACATCGCCCTGTGGGACCTGAAGGCCCGCCTCCTGGAGGTCCCGCTCGTACGCCTCCTGGGCGCGGCCCGCGACGAGGTCCCCGTCTATGGGAGCGGGGGCTTCACGACGTATCACGACACGCATCTGGCGGCCCAGCTGAACGGCTGGGTGCACGGGCAGGGCATACCCCGCGTCAAGATCAAGGTCGGTGAGGCCTGGGGGCGTGCGGCGGCCCGCGACGTGCTGCGGGTGCGCACCGCGCGGGGCGTCGTCGGCCCGCAGGCCGAGTTGTACGTCGACGCGAGCGGCGGCTACAACCGCAAGCAGGCGATCCGGGTGGGCCGGGCGCTCGCCGAGCACGGGGTGGGCTGGTTCGAGGAGCCGGTGCCGTCGGACGACCTGCGGGGGCTCGCGCTGGTGCGGGACGCGCTGGTGTGCGACGTGGCGGCCGGTGCGTACGGCTACGACCTCTCGTACTTCGCGCGAATGGTCCCCGCCGTGGACTGCCTCCAGTTGGATGCGACGCGCTGCGGCGGCCTGACCGAGTGGCTGCGAGCCGCGGCCCTCGCGCAGGCGCACGGCATCGAGGTCTCGGCCCGCTGCGCCCCGCACGCGCATGCCGCGGTCGCCGCCTGCGTACCGAATCTGCGGCACATCGAGTGGCTGCACGACCATGTGCGGGTCGAGTCGATGTTCTTCGACGGCGCCCTCGACCCGACGGGCGGCGTCGTCCGCCCCTACGGCGGTGTCGGCCACGGCCTGGAGCTGCGACGCACGGAGGAAGTCGAGGAGTATCGGGTCGCGTGAGGGCGCGCCGGGCGGCCACGCCCGGCTCGTGCGCACGACGGAAGCGCTGCTCATCGGGGTACGCGTGGTGACGGACGGGCGGCGGATCGAGGACATCGCGGCGGATGTGGTGGCCGCCACGGGGTGGAACCCCCGGAAGTCGCCGGAAACGATCTCGCGGGCGGGCCGGGCCAACTAGGCTCGCCCGTATGGAGATCCTGGGAGCCACGCTGCGAATCTGCGTCGAGGACCTGGAGTCCTCGGTCGCCTTCTACGAACGCCTCGCGGGGGGGTCCCGCGCAGCGCTTCGAGCGTGAGGGCGTATCGGTCGCGGCGGTCGGCTGCTTTCTGTTGATGAGCGGGCCCGAGCGGGAACTCGAGATCCTCCGGAAGGTCTCGGCGACGATCGCGGTACCGGACGTCGACGAGGCGTACAACGTCCTGAACGCGTCCGGCGCCCGAGTCATCGCGGGCCCCGTGCCGACGCCGGTGGGCCGCAACCTGATCGCGGTGCACCCGGACGGCACGGTCTTCGAGTACGCGGACCGGCGCCCCGCGACCTGACCGGTCTGCCCGTATCCTCCACGGCAGGCAGGCCGAACGGAGGACGGTGCACGTGGCGGGCAGTACGGCGGACGGTACGGAGCGGGTGTCGCTGAGCGCCCAGGCGCGCGAAGCCGTCCGGCAGCGCATCGTGGACCGCCGCTATCCGCTGGGCGCGCGCCTCGTGGAGCGCGAGGTCGCCGAGGAGCTGCGGATGTCGCGGGTCCCCGTGCGGGAGGCGATGCGCGCGCTGGTGGCCGAGGGGCTGCTCGAACTCCTGCCGCACAGCGGGGTGCGGGTGCGCCGCCTGGAACGTTCCGACGTGCGGCATTTGTACGAGGTGTGGGAGCCGCTCGCGGTCCAGGCGTCCCGGCTCTCCGCGCGCCGGGTGGCGGCCGAGGCACCGGACGAGCCGCCGGGGCTCGCCGCGCTGCGGGCCACGCTCGACCAGGCCGAGTGGGCGTCGGACGTGGACGACGGGCCGCGCGAGGTCGCCGCGCACACGGCGTTCCACGAGGGCATCGTGTCCCTCTCCGGCAATCCCCTCCTGGCGCGCACGATGGAGCAGTTGAGCTGGCAGCTCCAGCTCCTGTTCGGCATGCGCGCCGAGCCCGACCACATGCGGGCCCAGCACGACCTGATCTACCGCCAGATCGCGGCGGGCGACGAGGAGACGGCGGCGGCGAGCACGCTGCTGCACGTGCGGGACAGCCAGGCGGTCGCGCTGCGGTCACTCTTCGAGGAGAACGGCCCCTAGCTGCCACTAGCGGCGCCCGTAGCGGCCACTAGGAGCACGTTCTGTATACCAACACCCTTCACCCTTACCGCCCCCTTGAGCAATCACCTGCCTAAATCTGCACATTTCCTCGCCCCTCCTTGCGGCCCACTCCAGCTTGGTATACAAACTGCGGACGCGACCCCTCCGCAACACGTCCTGGAGCAGCCCCATGTGCGTCGAGTCCATCCCGCCTCCGTCATCCCGGCTCACCAGGCGAGGAGTCCTCGCGGGTGCCGCGGCGCTCGCCGGGACCACGGCCGCGCTGACGGCCACCACCGCATCGCAGGCGAACGCCGCCGGTCGCGAGGGACGGCAGACCGGTGGTGATCTGGTCATCGAGGGCGGCACCCTCCTCGACCCCGCGACCGGAGAGGTGACCGAGGACGCGGTGGTCGTCATCGTGGACGGCGTCGTCCGCGCGGCGGGCAGGCGTGGGCGGACCGAGGTGCCCGAAGGGGCTCAGGTACTCGACGCACACGGGCGCTGGATCCTGCCGGGGCTCGTCGACGCGCACATCCACCTCAACACCGCGGCCGAGGCACGCGACGCGGTGCTGCTCGGCGCGACCAGCGCCCGCAGCGGATCGACCAACTTCTACCAGGACATCGCCGTACGGGAGCTGGCCCGCCAGGCCCCGAAGCAGGCGCCCAGGCTGCGCGCCGCCGGTGTCTTCGTCACGCCCGACCTGGGCGACACGATCCTCGCCGACCCGGATCTGACCCCGCTGGCCAGGCTCCATGACGGCGTGCGCTCGCCCGAGGCGCTGCGCCGCGTCGTCGAGGTCAACCTCGCCCGTGGCGCCGACGTCATCAAGACCCGGGTCAACGAGCGGGCGGGCCTGCCCGAGCAGGACCCGCTGGCCCAGGTATACGACCGCGAGCAGCTGTCCGCCGTGGTCACGGCGGCCCGGCGCGGCGGCAAGGGCGTGCTCTGCCACAGCTACAGCGAGAAGGGCTGCCATGACGCCGTCATGGCAGGCATCCGTTCGCTGGAGCACGGCGCCTTCGTCGGCGAGCGCACGCTGCACGAGATGCGGCGCAGGGGCACGTACTTCACGCCCACCCTCACCGCGATCGCCGGGCTCGCCGAGTCGTCGGACCCCGTGCTCGCCGAGCGCGGCCGGCAGTACCTGCCGGTCCTGAAGCGGGCCGTGCTCGCCGCGCACGACCTCGGTGTACCGCTGGCGGCGGGCACGGACTCCTCCGGCGGCAAGATCAAGCCCATCGGCCGCGAGGTGGAGTTGATGCGCGCGGCGGGTCTCTCCGCCCTCGACTCCCTCCGCACGGCCACCACCGGCGCCGCGAAGTTGCTCGGCATCGAGCGCACGGCGGGCCGTCTCGCACGCGGTTTCGCCGGGGACGCGCTCCTCCTGGACGGCGACCCGCTCGGCGACGTGACGGCCCTCAAGAAGCCCGTACGCGTGGTCCGTTCGGGCTTCGCGCTCTGAACTCCCTCGAGTCCCCCGCCCCTCCCGGCAGTCATCCCCCGTACCCCACCCTGAAGGAGATCCCCATGACGCCTCTCTCCCGTCGCGGCGTGCTCGGCGCCGCCGCCGCGTTCGCCGGCACCGGTGCCGCCATGGCGGCCGGCTCCCCGGCCACCGCCTCGTCCCGCGGCGGCGGCCGCCACCCCAAGGCCGTGGTGTTCCGCGACGTCCGGCCCTTCGGCGCGAAGGCCCCCGTAGACCTCACGGTGATCGACGGCCGGATCACGGACGGCAAGGCACCCAAGGGCGCCGAGGTGATCGACGGCGGGGGACGCGTCGCGCTGCCCTCGCTCGTGGACGCCCACATCCACCCGGACAAGACGACGTGGGGCGGCTCCTGGGTGACGCGGAAGCCGGCGAGCGGCATCGCCGACTACTGCGCGCAGGACGTGGAGCTGTTCAAGAGCCAGGCCCGGCCGGTGGGCGAGCGCGCGTACGGCTTGATGGCGCACGCCGTGACCCGCGGCACCCGCGCGATGCGCGCCCATGTGGACGTGGCGCCCGCCTACGACCTGGCCGGCGTCGAGGGCGTGAACGCGGCCCGCGAACGGCTGGGGCACGCGCTCGACGTGCAGATCGTGGCGTTCCCGCAGCACGGCGTGATCCGGTCCCCCGGCACCGCCGAACTCCTGGAGGAGGCGGCCCGTTCCGGCAGCATCGACCTGATCGGCGGCATCGACCCGATCAGCTTCGACAACGCGATGGACGAGCAGCTCGACCTGGTCTTCGACCTCGCCGACCGGCACGGGGTCGGCGTGGACATCCACCTGCACGACCGCGACGAGAAGGGTACGAAGGTGCTGCGGGCCATCATCGACCGCACCCGCGCGCTCTCCCTGCGCGGCAAGGTCACGGTCAGCCACGTCTTCTGCCTGCCGAATCTGTCCGACACCGCACTGGGCGCGATGGCGGCCGACTTGGGCGAGCAGGACATCTCGCTGACCACGGTGGCGCCGAACGAGTCGCTGGTCCTGCCGATCGCGAAGCTCCGTGAGCACGGGGTGCGGGTCGGGCTCGGCTCGGACGGGGTGCGCGACGCGTGGAGCCCGTTCGGCAACGCCGACATGCTGCACCGTGCGCACATCCTGGGCTGGGTCACTGATGTCCGCCTCGACGAGGAGCTGGCCGACTGCTACGACGTGGGCGCACACGGCGGCGCCGACGTGATGGGCCTGGACCACGCGGACCTGAAGCCCGGCGCCCCCGCCGACTTCATCCTCGTCCGCGGCGAAGGCGTACAGCAGGCCCTGGTGGACATGCCACAGCGGGACATGGTGGTCCACGGCGGCCACGTCGTCGCCCGGAACGGCGAGTTGGCCTAGAACAAGCCTCCTTGGGGGCGGCTGCCCCGCCCCCAAGGAACCTTCAATCCTCCGAAGCGGCCCGATCCGCCCGCATCCGGAAGTCGTAGCGGGCGGGCAGTTCCTCGTCGGTCGTCGCGTGCCACAGCTCGCCGAGCACCTCCGCGCCCTCGCGCAGGTCGGCCACCTCGAAGCCCTCGTCGAATATCGCCCTCGCCGCGGCCTTCTCCCCCTCCGCAAGGAGAAGTTGGACCTCCACGAGACGGAAGCGGCCCTCCGCCCGCGTCGCCGGGCTCAGGCGGTCCCACACCCCGCGCGCCACCGACTGCCGCCCGGCGGCGAGCAGGACCCCTATCGCCTCCCTGCCGAGCGCGGCGCTCACGGCCGTCCACCGGGAGCCGTCGTCGCGACGCTCCTGGCACAGGTCGTCGAAGGCTTCCGCGTACCGGTCGGCAGCGCGCTCGATGTGGCCGGAGTCCTGGTCGGCGACCGCGAGGCACCGCAGCAACGGCCAGCGCGAGGGGGCGAGTTCGAGGCCGCGCTCCCAGCTGCGCACCGCCTGTGCCAGATCCCCCGCGTGCCACTGCGCCACGCCCAGGTGATACTCGGCCACCGGCCGCGCGGGCGCCGTCTCCAGCATGTCCCGCCAGTGCGGGGTGACCAGGGTCGGCCCCGGCGGAGCCACCCGGCGCGGCTCGGGGACCGCGCCGGAGCGCAACAGCTCGAGCCACGGCTCCTGTTCGGGGCCAAGCGTGGACTCCGCGAACGGCGTACCCGGCAACTTGTGGTCCGCGCGCAGGACTTCGAGCGCACCCCACCCGGACCCGGTGGCGAGAACCTCTCCCGGCTCGGTGTCGGCGCACGGCCGCCACGCGTCGTACGCCTCCTCCACCGCACCCCGCGGCAGCGCGTCCGCGAGCCGCGCCTGCGCCTCATCGCGCGCGGCCCGCCAGTCGCCGCCGTGGACGAGGCCTGGCTCCGCCGACAGCGGTCCGTACGACTCCAGCCACATGAACTCGCTCTCGGCGTCCAGGCGTACGTGCTCCAGCTGCGTCCGCGCGAGGCCCGCCTGGATCTCCGCGTACCCGCCGGTGCCCGGATCCGTCAGCCACTCCTGCCAGCGCTGCCCGCCCGCACCCGTGCCCCACACGAAGAGCTTGCGGCCACGCAACAGGTCGGTCGACGTCTGGACGAGGCCGTGCCCGTCCTCGTCGAGCGCTGCTATCCAGCGGCGCGCCCGGTCCGGTACGTCGTAGAAGTAGTCCGCCGCGTACTCGCTGCGCGTCGGATACGTCCGGTCCACCCCGTCGGTCTCGGGCACCGGCACCCGGCGCAGACCGCCCGCGTACCCGAAGTGCCAGGCCTCGTCGGCCGGGGCGAGGACCCTGCGCTCCTGCGGCACCGCGATGTTGGACCACCAGTAGACCGGCACGGCCTTCTCGTGCGGATTGCGGATCCGGACGCCGACGTGGAGGAAGTCGGAGCCTTCGGGCAGCCACAGGTCCACCTGGAAGGGCACGTCCCGCAGCCGCTCCCACTCCCAGAGCCGCAACATCTCGCCGCCGTCGGGCGCCGTCACGCGCGCGGCGTGCAGCGGCGCACAGGACAGCGTCGTATGGCCGGTGGCGCCGATGTTCCACTCGATGCCGCCGGAGAACCAGGCGCCGTTGAGCGCGAACGCGGCGGGCTGCAACACCGGGTTGCGGTACAGGAGTTCACGGCCGGTCGGCTTGTGGAAGAGGGAGTGGACACGGCCGCCGAAGCCCGGCAGGACGGTGGCGCGGAGCCGGTCGTTCTCGATGACCAGCGTGTCGAGCGTCGTGTCGGTCCGCTCGCGTCCGTACCCGTCGAGCACCCGCGTCGGCAACACGCCGCGCAGCGGCTCGTAACCGAGCTGCCGCGCCATGTCGCGCGGCAGTCCGTCTCTTCCGCGCTCGTCCATCGTGTGCACTTCACGGAGCGGCCGCAGCGGCGGCAGGGGGTTCTCGGGGCCCAACGGGGCGGCGGGCAGCGTCAGTACGTCACGTCGCACGGTGGTCGTCACGATCACCATGGAACACGGTCGACGCCGTCCCGACCAGGGGCTATCCCGGTCAGGATTGTGCAAAGGCGCGCGTCACCCGCTGATCCGTCGCGGTCAGCGCCCATCGTTCGTGGTCGCGCCACGCCCCGTCGATCCAGAGGAAGTCCGGCGAGAAGCCCTCGAGCCGGAAGCCGCAGCGCCGGGCGAGCGCGATCGAAGCGGTGTTGCCGGGCTGGACGTTGATCTCCAGGCGGTGCAGCTTCAGAACGTCGAAGGCGTACCGCGTGACGAGTCCGATGCCCTCGCTCATCAGGCCCCGGCCCGCCGCGTGCGCGAAGGCGCCGTATCCCAGCGCACCGCACCGGAAGGCGCCCGCGACGATGTTGTTGATGTTGATGAACCCGGCGATGGCGCCGCCGGCCTCACGCTCGCAGACCAGGAGCCCGGCCTTGGCCCGGTCCTCGATGAACGCGCCCGCGTAAGCGGCGTATGCCTCGTCCGTGACGGGCGGGAAGAGCCAGGGGCGGTGCAGCTCCCGGCTCTCCCTCGCGCGTGCGGTGAACTCGGGGCCATCGGCGTAGGTGAAGGGCCGTATGCCTACGCGGGGTCCCTCGGCGAGGTGGACAGTCCTGCCGAAGCTGCTGTCGGTGCTGTCGGTGCTGTCGGACATCCGGTCACGCTAGCCGCCCCCTAGGCCGGGCAGCGCTCCGCCTTCTTCACGACGCCGATGGTGACCCGCTGCCCGTTCAGCTCCTTGCCCGGTGCCGGGGACTGGGTGCAGACCTTCCAGCTGGGCGGCCACAGCACGTGCCTGCGGTAGCCGCTCAGGTCGTTCACGTCCACGCTGGTGCGGTAGTCCAGGTTCGAGAAGACGCGGACCAGGCCCTTGCCCCGGAAGTCCGGCATCGGGGGGCCGGCCGCCGCCGCGACCGTGACGGTCATGGCCCCCGTCGCGAGCGCGACGCCCGCGACGACTCCCGCGCGCCGCAGCCGGGCCCTCACTTGCGCCTCCGGATGAAGTAGGCCCCGCACAGCGCGCCGATCAGGCCGGTGCCGAGGAGCGCCACCCACAGCGGCATGGTCACTTCGGGGATCAGCAGTCTGATCTTCGTGTGGTGGGTGTTCTCGAAGATGAAGACCAGGGTGAGGACGGTGACCACGAGGACGACGATCCTGCCGGGCGTCATGACGCCACCGCCGCCGCCCGAGCTGCCCTTGGAGCCGCCCGAGGAAGTGCTGGGACTCATACGTGGGACCTTCCGTCGGAGCTTCGACCGGCCTCCCCCGGTGACCAGCATGGACAGCTGGGCCGGGTTTGCGCGCGGTGGATGCCCCGCCGGGGTGGGGGTCTGGTCCGTACGAGTGAGCCCCCGCGGCAGCGGAAAGCGGCGCCGACGGCCCCTCAGCGGACGACGGGCAGCTCGATCACCCCGGTGTCCTCGGGCGCGCTGGTGACGGTCACCGGCTTCACACCCCTGTTGCCCCCGTACGCTCCGTCGCTGGCCGCCACCACGAACCGCAGCTTGTGCCCCGCCTCGTACCGGTGCACGATCCCCGGCAGCGACACGGTGAACGGCTTCGTCACGTCCGGCACCCGCACGGGTGCCACGAGCCGGTGCACGAGTGTCTTCGTGCCATCGGGCGCGATGTCGTACAGCTTGGCGAAGAGGACCAGCTTGTCGGCCGCGTCGCCGGAGTCCTGCACCCGCTCGGTCCTGGGCGACACGACCTTGAGGGTGACCTTCGCGGAGCCCACCATGTCCATGGCCGCGGTCATCGGCTCGCTCGTCCAGTCGAGGTAGGTGCCCTTGGTGTCGCGGGGCGCCCGGTCAGGCAGGCCGATCAGGCCCGCGAGGGAGCTCTCGGAGTGGCTGGTGGGGATCAGCCAGTTCCGGTACTCGCGGCTGCCGCGCGCGACCTTCTTGCGGTCGTCGACGAGTTTGCCGTCACCGGACAGGTAGAGCTTCTGGCTCAGGGCGGGCGGCTTCGCGGCGGTCGCGTACGAGCCGTTGGGTCCACTGTCGGTGGGGACCCAGTCCTGGTAGTAGGCGAAGGCGGGCCCGGTGTCGACGCCCTTCTTCCGGTGGAGGTAGCGGTCGAACCACGCGAGGATGCGCTTGCCGACGTAGCTCGACTCCAAGTTACCCTCGGAGAGGTTGAGTTCACCGGACGCGGGATCGGTGACGCCGCCGCTGTGGCCCGCCGACTGCCAGATCATCTTCGTCGTGGTGCCCTGCGCCTTGAGCGTCTCGTACGTCGCCTGCGCCTCGTTGAGGTTGAAGAGGCTGTCGGCCTGGCCCTGGATGAGGAGCGTCGGCGCCTTGACCCGCGGCAGGTACGAGACGGGCGAGACGCTGCGCGCGTACTCCTGGAGGGCCTCGGTCCTGTCGGCGGGGTAGCGGCCCGAGTTGAGCGTGCGGATCGTCTCGCAGGCCTTCGTGACGAAGTGCAGGCAGGTGAGGGAGTTGATGCGGGAGGGATCGAGGCTCGGCTCGAGGAGCGGCTGGCCCTCGCCGATGAGGTAGAAGCCGTTCATCCACTGCCACTTGGAGGCGCCGGGGACGCTCCGGTCGGCGGCGTTGTTCGGGTTGAGCGAGTAGCTCAGGTCGTTCCAGGTGACCATCGGCACGAGGGCGTCGACCCGGCGGTCCACGGCGGCCGTCGCCATCTGGATCGCCCCGCCGTAGGAGCCGCCGATCATGCCGACACGTGGATCCGCACCGGCGTCCTTGGTGACGTAGCCGATCGTCGTGCCGTCGTCGGCCGCGCGCTTCCCGGCGAGGAAGTCGACGAGCCCGGAGGCCGCCTTGCCGTCGGTCTTCGGGTCGTCGAGGGAGATCAGGCAGCCCGACTTGCCGAAGCCGAGGCCGGAGTAGACGAGCCCCACGTAGCCGCGCTCGGCGAAGGCCTTGCCGGTGGCCGCCGTCCCGCCGTCCGACTTGCTGCCGCCGAAGCCGTTGGTGGTGAGGACGGCGGGCGCGGGGTGTGCGGCGTCCACTCCGGCGGGGCGGTAGAGGTCGGCGTCGACGGTGCAGGTCCTGCCGCCCGCTTCGACCGTGAACTTCAGCGGGGTGACCGTGAATTGACCGGTGGCGCTCGCGGGCGCGGGTGCCACGAACGCCAGGGGCGCGGCCAGCGCGGCGCCGACGGCGAGGGCGAGCGGCGCGCGGGGGCGGGAGACGGCACGACGGGATGCGGTACGACGGGACACGAGACCTCCACGCTGAGGACAGCCGACTACCGACCGGTAAGTATCCGGTCAGGGTCATGCTGTGACACGTGTCAGGTTCGGGTCAACGTTCGTGACAGGAGTTTCTCGCCGGGAATTGACGGGGATTCAGTACGCGGTCGGGACCGCGCGGCAGCGCGTCACCACGCCGGCGCAGGCGCCCCCACGGCACTGCGTCGTCACGACAGCGCGGGCACGTCCAGCGTCAACGTCCCTTGGTCGGCGTCCAGTTCACCGGCCACCCCGAACGGCACCGTCAGGGCCCCGTCGCAGTGCCCGAACCCGAACTCCTCGACGACCGGCACCCCGAGCCCGCCGAGCCGGTCGAGCAGCAGCGCCCGCACCGTGTCGTACGGATCGCAGTCCACCCAGGAGCCGAGCGCGACACCGCTCACCCCCTCCAGTCGGCCCGCGCGGGCGAGTTGGGTGAGATAGCGGTCGAGGCGGTACGTCTCCTCGCCGATGTCCTCGAGGAACAGCAGCCCGCCCCGCGCCGACGTGCGCACCCCGGGGGCGCCGATGTCCGCGGCGAGCAGGCTGAGGCAGCCGCCGAGCGTGACGCCCCGAGCGCGGCCGGGCACGAGCGCGGCGCCGTCCGACACGATCACCTGGACCTGCTCCGGCGCGAGGAGCGTGGCCCTCAAGTGCTCCTGCGCGCGGGGGTTCTTGAGGAAGTCGAGGGCGGCGACCATCGGACCGTGCAGCGTCGCAAGACCCATCCGCGCGGCGAACGCCTCGTGCAGCGTGGTGATGTCGCTGTAGCCGACGAACACCTTCGGGCCCGCCGCCCGCATCGCCGTCCAGTCGAGCAACTCGACCATCCGCGCCGTGCCGTAGCCGCCGCGCGCGCAGAGCACCGCGGAGACGGAAGGGTCGCACCACGCCTCCTGGAGGTCACGGGCGCGGTCCGCGTCCGTGCCCGCGAGGTAGTCGAACCGCTCGTGCCGGTCCAGGACATGAGGGGCGACGACCGGTTCCAGGTCCCAGCCCCGCAGGATGTCGAGGCCCGCCTGGAGCCGGTCGTCCGGAAGGGGGCCACTGGGCGCGACGACGGCGACCCGTGCGCCGGGAGTCAGGCGGGCGGGACGCGTCAGGGGATTCACTTGGCGAGCTCCAGGGTGGGCGTCGTGCCGGCCAGGTTCAGGCGGAACACCTGGGCGTACAGGGAGAGTTCGGCCTCCAGGGCGCGGATCAGCGTGTCCGCGCGCCGGAACCCGTGCCCCTCCCCCTCGAAGGCGATGTAGGCGTGCGGCACGCCGCGCCCCTCGAGCTCGGAGACGAACCGCTCGGCCTGTTCGGGCGGACAGATCACGTCGTCGAGCCCCTGGAGCAGCAGGAAGGGCACGCTGACCCGGTCGGCGTGCTCCGCGGGCGAGCGCTCCACGTACCGCGTCGGCACCTCGTCGAACGGCCCGATCATCGAGTCCAGATACCGCGACTCGAAGTCGTGCGTCCCGCCGGCACCCCACTCCGTGAGGTCGAGGACCGGGTAAATGATCGTGCCGCAGGCGTACACATCCGTCGTGGTCAGCGAGGCGGCCGTGGTCCAGCCGCCCGCGCTGCCGCCGCGGATCGCGAGGCGGTCGCGGTCGGCGGTGCCCTCGTCGGCCAGGGCGAGGGCGACGGCCGCGCAGTCCTCGACGTCGACGATGCCCCACTGTTCGCGCAGGCGGTTGCGGTAGGCGCGGCCGTAGCCGGTCGAGCCGCCGTAGTTGACCTCGGCGACGCCGATGCCGCGCGAGGTGAAGTAGGCGATCTCCAGGTCGAGTACGAGCGGGGAGCGGCCGGTGGGGCCGCCGTGCACCCACACCACGTACGGCGGGAGTTCGTCGTCGGCGGCGACGCGGGTCGGGTGGTGCGGGGGGTAGACGTGCGCGTGGATCTCGCGGCCCGCCGGGCCGCTGAAGGTGCGGATGCGCGGCTCGGGGTAGTACGCGGTGTCCACCGGGTCGTCGTGCGCGGCGCCGATCACGCGGGCGCGGCCGGTGCTGGTGTCCAGCTCCACGACCTCGTACGCGCTGCGGGGGCTCGCCGCGACACCGACCGCGCGTGTGCCGTTCACCGCGACGGTCGCCGACCACTCCGTCCAGGGGCCCGCAGCGTCGACGACTTCGCCGGTCTCCGGGTCGAGCACGCCGAGCGCCGTGGCGCCCTTGCCGTGCACGACGGCGATCAGGCCGCTGTCCAGGGGCGCGAACCAGCCGAAGCCGACCCCCCACAGGGGCCCGCCGAACTCTTCCTCGCGCGGACAGACCGGCACTCCCGACGTCCCGCCGTCGGAGGCGTCACCGCGGTAGAGGTTCCACCATCCCGTGCGGTCGCTCACGAACAGCAGCCGCCCGTCGGGCGCCCACTCCACCTGCGCGATGGACTCCTCCGGGCCGCCCGCGAACACCCGCGGCGCGCCGAACGTGCCGTCCTCGCGGACCTCGGCGACAAGAAGCTCCGTGCCGTCCCACGGCATCCGGGGGTGGTCCCAGGCGATCCACGCCACGCGGGAGCCGTCCGGCGACTGCCGGGGCCCGGTGATGAACCGGTGCCGGTCGTCGGAGAGTTCACGCACCGCGGCGCGGTCACCGGCCGCCGAGCCGTCGAGCGGCACGGCGACGGCGATCCGCCGCACGTCGGTCGGCGCCTGCCCGGTGAACTCCTCCAGGACGCACCAGACCTCGCCCCGGTCCAGGTGCACGCACGGGTCGACGTACCGCAAGCCGCCGCCCACGCCGGAGAGCGGGGTCAGCGGGCGCGGCACGGCTCCGGGGGTGTCGGGCTCGTACCCGTACAGACGCTGGTCCGAGAAGTCGGCGAACACCACCAGCGGCCCGTCCGGCCCCACGGCCCCGGCCCAGGCACGCCCCCCGTACTCCATGACCCGGCTGCGCACGTTCCACGGCTCGGGCAGCACGGACTCCTCCGTGCCGTCCGGACGCCGCCGCACCAGCGCGCGCCTGCCGCCCTCGGCCGGCCTCGGCTCGGTCCACCACGCCTCGTCCCCGACGAAGCCCACATGGGCCGGAGAGCCGTCGTGGGCGGCGGCGAGTGCCGCGTCGATGGGTGATGGCCATGATCCGTAAGCCTGGGTCTCCATCATGTCCTTCTCTTCCCCCATGATCGGTTGTGTTCCCTAGGCCGTTCTCAGATAGCGGTCGAGTACGCGGACGCCGAAGTGCAGCGCGTCGACCGGTACGCGCTCATCGACTCCGTGGAAGAGCGCCTGATAGTCGAAGCCCTCCGGTGTCCTCAGCGGCGAGAAGCCGTAGCCGGTGATGCCGAGCCGTGAGAACTGCTTGGCGTCCGTGCCGCCGGACATGCAGTACGGCACGACATGTCCCTCAGGCGCGAACTCCTCGACGGCCGCCCGCATTTTCGCGTACGTCGACGACTGGACCGGCGCCTGCAGCGCCACCTCACGGTGGTGGAACTCCCAGTCGACGTCCGCTCCGGTGAGCCGGTCAAGAGTGGCGGCGAACTCTTCCTCTCCTCCTGGCAGAAACCGGCCGTCCACGTAGGCGACGGCCTCCCCGGGGATCACGTTCACCTTGTAACCGGCCTGCAGCATCGTCGGGTTGGCGCTGTTGCGCACGGTCGGGGCGACCAGGTCAGCGGCCGGGCCCAGCTTCTCCAGGAGCGCGTCCACGTCGAACCCGGGGGCGTCCAGGTCGGCCTGTTCCCCGTACAGCGCGGCCAGTTCGGTCAGGGCGGCCCGGACCGTCGGCGTCAGCCGCACCGGCCACCGGTGCTCCCCGATGCGCGAGATCGCCGCCGCGAGGTTGCTCACGGCGTTGGCGTGATTCACCTTCGAGCCGTGGCCCGCCTTGCCTCGCGCGGTCAGCTTGAGCCAGCCGGTGCCGCGCTCCCCCGCCGCGATGGCGTAGAGCTGATTGCCGCGTCCGTCGTGGAAGGTGAAGGCGCCGGACTCGCTGATGCCTTCCGTGCACCCCTCGAAGAGGGACGCGTGCCGGTCGGCGAGGAACCCGGATCCGTCCTCGGCGCTCGCCTCCTCGTCGGCGGTGAACGCGATCACGATGTCCCGCCGTGGCCGCACTCCCGCGCGCGCCCAGCCGCGCACCACGGAGAGGATCATCGCGTCCATGTTCTTCATGTCGATGGCGCCGCGGCCCCAGACGACGCCGTCGCGGATCTCCCCGGAGAACGGGTGCACGCTCCAGTCGGCGGCCTCGGCGGGCACGACGTCCAAGTGCCCGTGCACGAGCAGCGCGTCGGCCGAGGGGTCCGTGCCCTCGATCCGCGCGACGACGTTCGTACGCCCCGGTGTGCGCTCCAGGAGCGTCGGCTCGAGCCCGGCGCCCGCGAGCCGCTCGGCGGCGTACTCGGCGGCGGGCCGCTCGCGGCAGTCGCCGCCGCCCCGGTTCGTGGTGTCGATGCGGATGAGCTCTGAGGTGAACCGGACGACCTCGTCGAGCGCTTGCCCGTCGACGTGTCCGGTGGCCTGATGCCCCGGCTGCTCCTCAGCCATATTGCTCCTCCACAGCCGCCGAGGCGATCGTCGTGACCGCCTTGAAGGTTCGAATGCCCTCGTACATGGTCTCGCTGGTGTACGCGATCTTGCGCTCGCCGGTGCGGCGCACGCCCGGCACGACGGTGGACGCCATGGACAGGTGCTCGGCGTCGAATTCCAGCTCCACGGTGAACGGTCCGCCCTGGACCGGATCGTGCCGCACGGCGAGCTGCGCGGCCTCCTTCGCCGCGGCCCGGATGTCGGACGCGGTCCGCCGCGGGGTGCGGCAGACCGCCGCGTACCGCGACACGTGGTCCTTGACGGCGACCTTCAGCGCGCCGGGTGCGTAGCCGAGCGCGTCCTCGCAGGCCAGGTCGTCGCCGGTGACGAGGACGACCGGCACTCCGTACTCGGCGACGACGTGGGAGTTGAGCAGTCCCTCGCTGGCCCGGTCGCCGTTGACCCACACGCCGGTGATCGAGTTGGCGAGGTAGGTGTGCGCGAGCACACCCTCCATGCCGGCGCCCGCGTGGTAGCCGATGAAGGCGATGCCATCCACGTCGTCGTGCTGGACGCCCTCGACCATGGAGAGGGACTTGTGCCGCCCGGTGAGCATCTGGGCCCGCTCGTCGAGGTTCTCCAGGAGCAGGTTGCGCATGGTCCAGTGGGCTTCGTTGACGAGCACCTCGTCGGCGCCCCCGTCGAAGAAGCCGAGCACGGCGGCGTTGACGTCCGAGGTGAACATCGAACGGCACCGCTCCCACTGCGGCGTACCGGGCAGCACGTCGGCCGGCCAGGTGACGCCCGTGGCCCCCTCCATGTCTGCGCTGATCAGGATCTTCATGCCGCCTCACGCTACGCGTTCGCCAACTCCTGGACCAGATCCGCCGGCGACCGCGTCGCGCGCCCTCACGTTCGCGGCTGCCACAGGGTGCTGCGCAGGTCCGATCCGCGGACCAGCTGGATCCTCCAGGGCTCGATGCGGATCACGTGGTACTCGGGATCCTCCGGGCCGCCGCGCCAGTAGTGGACCGGGTCGTAGCCCACGCCCGGCGGGCCTCCTCTGGTGTAGAGGTCCCAGGCGTGGCGTCTGGAGGCCTCGTCGTCGGCCCAGGCGGAGAGGGCGTCGACGTGGACGGTGTTCTGGCGGGGGTTCCAGTAGGAGTAGGTGGTGTGCGGGTTGTCGGCCAGGTGGGCCGTCTTGACGGGGGTCCTGTAGGCGGCGAGCCAGCCGACAGGACGGTCTTCGACGATCTCCCAGACGGGGAGCAGGACGCGGGCCCGGGGGCGGTTCGCGCGGTCGACGGTGATCATCGTGGCGTACTTGATGTCGCGTACGTACGAGAAGAACGTGTCCTGGAGGTCGCAGAAGTCGCTGACTTTGGTGGTGGGCATGTCGGTCTCCCTGGTCGTCGGGTGCTGTGTCAGTGGGCGGCGGGGATCTCGGTGCGCCCGGCGGGTTCGCCGGACGCCGTCACCGAGCCCGGCCGCGAGCGCAGCCCGAAGGCACTGATCAGGGCGGCGAGCAGGGCCGCGGCGAGCGGGACCCAGAGAGCCGCGCGGTAGCCGTCGAGGAGCGCGGAGGGTGAACTGGATGGAGTGGCCCAGACGTTGACGGCGGTGACCGTGGAGAGGCCGAGGGCGGCACCGAACTGGAAGGCGGTGTAGAGCAGTCCGCCGGCCAGGCCCTGCTCCTCCTCCTTGACGCCCTCGGTGGCGACGATGGTGAGTGGTCCGTAGGTGAGGGCGAAGCCGAGGCTGAGGATGATCAGGCTCGGGAACATCGCCAGGTACGTCCAGTCGGCGCCGACCGGCAGGAACAGGGCGTAGGAGAGCGCGGCGAGCAGCAGACCACCGAAGATCACCCGGGCGTTGCCGAAGCGCTGGACCAGCTTGGGGGTGAGGGTGGGCGAGAGCACCGCGTCGAGGCCGACCACGATCATCGCGAAGCTGGTCTGCAGCGTGGACCAGTCCCGCAGCTCCTGGAGGTAGAGGACGACCAGGAACTGGAATCCGAAGAAGCCGCCCGCGAAGAAGAGCCCCGAGAGGTTGGCGCGGACCAGGGCGCCGCTGCGGAAGATCCCCAGACGGACGAGCGGGGACGCCGAGCGGCGCTCGACGGCGACGAAGACGGCGACGAGGGCGATGCCCGCGGCGAGGGTGGCGATGGTGGCCGCGCCGCTCGCGTGGGAGGCGCGCTCCACGCCAAGGACGAGCAGCACGATCGCGACGGTGACCGTGACGGCGCCCACCAGGTCGACGCTCTGCCCGGCGCGGTCGGGGCGCGGGGACTTCGGGACGAAGGCGAGGGCGGCGGCCAGGATCAGGGCGGAGAGCACCACGGGCACGAAGAAGACCCAGCGCCAGCCGATCGCGGTGAGCAGACCGCCGACGACCAGGCCGATAGAGAATCCGCCCGCGGCGGTGCCGGAGTAGAAGAGCAGCGCCTTGTTGCGCCGCGGGCCCTCTTCGAAGCCCGTGGTGATGATGGAGAGGCCCGCGGGGGTCATGAAGGCCGCGGCGACGCCGGTGACGAAGCGGGCGACGATCAGCGTCCAGCCCTCGGTGGCGAAGCCGCCGAGCCCGGAGAAGACCAGGAAGACCGAGAGCCACAGGACGAACATCTGGCGGCGCCCGAAGAGGTCGGCCGCACGGCCGCCGAGCAGCATGAAGCCGCCGTATCCGAGGACGTAGGCGCTCATGACCCACTGCAGGGACCCGGTGGACAGGCCCAGGTCGGCGCGGATGGACGGCAGGGCCACGTTCAGCATGGCCACGTCGATGCCTTCGAGGAAGATCGCGCCGCACAGGACGAGCAGGACGCCCCACTCGCGGCGCTTGAAGCCGGCCGGGGCGCCCGGCGCCCCGGTCGATGACTCTGTCTGCGTACTCATGTCGGTTCTCCGCCAACTCGTCGATGGTGCCGGGGTTTTCCCGGCTCACTCACCTTCGTTCGGGCGTGCGGGCGGAACAACGGCGAAGATCGCAACGTTCGTTCAACCAGGCTTACCGATCCGAGCCAGAACCGAGCCAGAGCCGAGCCAGATCCGAACCAGAACCGAACTGCCTGGGGGACGTCGATGGAACGCGATGAACTGGAGTGCTTTCTGCTCCTGGCCGAGGAGCTGCACTTCGGCAGGACGGCCGAGCGCATGCGGCTGTCCCGCGCCCGGGTGAGCCAGTTGATCCAGCGCACGGAACGCCGCGTCGGCGCCCCGCTGTTCATCCGCACGAGCCGCCGCGTCGCCCTCACCGCGCTCGGCCGGCAGCTCCGCGCCGATCTGGAGCCGCACCACCGGGCCATCGACGCCGCCGTCGAACGGGCCGCGGCCACCGCGCGCGGCATCGACAGCGTGCTGCACGTCGGGTTCGCCAATCCGCTGGCCGGCGAGATCGTGATGCGGGCGACGGAGGCGCTGCGCGTGAGCCATCCGGGGCTCGCCGTGGAGATCTGCGAGGTGCCGCTCGGGGATCCGTACGGGCAGCTGCGCAAGGGCGAGTTCGACGTGCAGCTCACGGAGTTCCCGGTGCGCGAGGCGGACCTGTTCGGCGGTCCCGCGCTGCTCGCGGAGGAGCGCGTCCTGGCGATCGCTTCGTCGCATCCCCTGTCCGCGCGGGACTCGGTGTCCCTGGAGGACCTGGCCGACGTACCGCTCCTGGCGATCGACGGCGAGGTGCCCGACTACTGGCTGGAGCACCGCGTCCCCTCGCGCACCCCGTCCGGCAGGCCGATCGGCCGCGGTCCGGGCGTGACCAACATGCAGGAGGCGCTGATGATGGTCGCGGGCGGCAAGGGCGCGTTCCTGGCTCCCGCGCACACCGGGACGTACTTCACCCGGCCCGGTGTCGCGTACGTCCCCTTCGCCGACGCCGAGCCGGTCGGGTACGGCCTGGTGTGGCGGGCCGGTCACGGCACCGGGGCGATCGAGACCTTCGCCAGGACCGCCGGCGAGGCGGCCCGTGACGTGGCTCAGGCGGATCCCCGGACCGTGGCGCCCGCGCGTTCGGCACGCCCCGCACGCAGCGCGCCGGCCGCGACCACGGCCCAGACCGCGAGCGCGGGCCGGAGCAGCACCTTCCCGCAGGTCCAGAGCGCAGGGACGGCCGTGGAGGTGGAGAGCGCGGCGACGGCTGTCATGCCGAAGGGGAAGACGGTGGCCCAGCGGCGTACGTCGTAGCGCGGGCGCGGCCGGCGCAGTTCACGGACGACGAGCACCGCGTACCAGGCGAAGGCGAGGCCAAGGGCGACGAGGGTGACGATGCGCAGGACGTCGTGTGCCGGGGTCGCCCATCCCAGCGGCCCGCCCGGCACGGCGGCGGCCACCAGCTTCCATCCGGCGAGGGCCGAGATCGACATGGCACCGGCGGTCCAGCGGGGGCCTCGGCCCGTGATCCTGACACGGCCGTCCGGCCTCGGCACGTCAGTCGGCGTGGCGCCGCTGATAGTGCTCGCGCCAGCGCGGTGTGGCTGCGCCGCCCATCACCGTCATGACGACGTCGTGGGCGAGGGAATCGGTCACGGGGGCGTGGCCGAAGAGCACCCGGTGGTAGGTGGTGGCGGCGAGCACGTCCAGGAGCAGGTCGATGTCCGCGTCGGGGCGGATGTCACCGCGCTCGATGCCGCGGCGCAGGGCCACCTCGGTGGTGGCCCTTCTGGGGTGGAAGATCGTCTCGGCGAAGGTGCGGTCGAGCTCCGGGTCGTCGGCCAGGTCGGCCACCAGGGCGGGCAGGGTGCGGCGGCCCAGGTTGCCGCCGAAGGCGCGGCTGATGGTCTCGATGCCCTCGATCAGATCGCAGTGCGTGCAGCCGGTGTCCGGGGTGGGGGCGGTGCCCATGGTCTCGGCGAGGGCCGCGACGACGAGGCGCTGCCGGGAGGGCCAACGGCGGCGGATGGCCGGTTTAGTGGTGCCCGCGTGTCGCGCGACCGCCTCCATCGTCAGGTGCGCGTAGCCGGACTCCTCCAGGAGCTGCGCCGTCGCGGTCAGGATGGCGCCGTCGAGCCGGGAGTCGCGGGGGCGCCCCGTGGGGCGTTCGGCGCGGCCGACGGAATCGAGGGTTGCCATGGGCAGCAGTATAGGTAGCATGACCTTTCGTTCCGTTCCGGATCGAAACGTTAAGGAGGGGCGACCTTGCCTGAGCAGGAATCGACCGCCGACCGGGCACTCACCACCACACCCGAGCCCGTGTACGACACCGGCCGCGAAAGCGTGCTTCGCGCGCCCTACGCGGCGCTGACCTGGGGCATCGTTCTCTCGGTCGGCCTGGTGGCCTTCGAGTCGATGGGCGTGGCCACCGTGCTGCCGGAGATCGCGGGGAAACTCGGCGGCCTGGGCGCCTACGGCTGGGGGCTGTCCGCGCTGATGCTGGCCAACCTGATCGGTACGGTCGCCGCCGGGCGTGCCGCCGATCTCCGGGGGCCCGCAAGGCCGTTGGCCGTCGGACTCGCCGTCTTCGCCGCCGGCTGCGCGGTGGCCGGGTCCGCGCCGAACTGGCCCGCCTTCCTGGCCGGGCGCTTCCTGCAGGGGCTCGGCGTCGGCGCCGTCATGGCGCTGGCCTACGCGGTCATCTCCCTCGCGTATCCACAGCAGTTGAGGGCGCGGATGTTCGCGCTCGTCTCGGGCGCCTGGACCGTCCCCTCCCTCGTCGGACCGACCGTCGCCGCCGTGATCGCCGACCAGATCTCCTGGCGTGGCGTGTTCGTGCTCCTCCTGCCGCTGATCGCCGCTGCCGCCGCACTGGTGCTGCCGCGGCTGCGCCACCTGGGCGCCACGACCGCGGCCCGCGTGAAGGACGGCCGCTGGTGGACGACACCGGTCGCACGCAGTGTCCTGCTCGCCGCGGGCACTGGGGTACTCCTCACCGGACTCCAGCTGCACGAACCTGCGTTGCTCGTCCCCTTGGCCCTGATGGGCGCCGCCGCAGGGATCTACGCGCTGCGTTCGGTCACGCCGTCCGGCACGCTCACCGTGCGTCCCGGGGTGCCGACCGGCGTCGTGTTGCGCTTCCTGCTCTGCGGGGCATACTTCGGCAGCGAGGCGTTCCTGCCGCTCGGCCTGGTACGACTGCGTGACCTGAGCGCCACGGAAGCCGGGCTCGGGCTCTCGGCGGGCGCGATCACCTGGGTGCTCGGGGCGGCCTGGCAGGGCAGGGCGGACGTGCGCTGGGGCGGTCGCTCGCGTGCGGTGCCGATCGCGGCGGGCTTCGCCGTGCTCCTCGCGGGAATCGTGGTGATGGCGCTCGGCATCCTCGTCGACGCCGTGCCCGCGCTGACCGCCGTAGCCGGGTGGGCGATCGGCGGCGCGGGCATGGGAGTGGCCTTCAACGCCGCGACCACGGACGCCATGGAGCAGGCACCGGCCGACCGGCAGGGCGAGGCGAGCGGCGCGATGCAGCTCGCCCAAACCCTGGCGGTCGCGGTGCTCAGCGGCCTGGGCGGCGCCGCGGTCTCCCTGGCCGACGTCCACGGGGCTTCCACGTCCGTGGCCCTGACGGCCACGTTCGCGCTGACGGGCGTGATGGCGGCCGCTGGGGTGGTCGCGGCGCGACGGATCAGGCCGAAGGCGTCCCGAGTCGTGGGCTCAGGCCGTTCTGGCCGCTAATGCCGCTATGCCGCTCACAGCTTGAACACCACTCCCCGCCACACCCACCCCGCGCCGAGAACCGCGTCCCGCAGGGGGTCCTTCATCTCGGCGGGGTCGAAACGGAACGTCTCCTTCTTGTGCAGCTTGCCGTCGGCCCCTCGCTCGTACGTCCAGCTCCAGCTCTTCGCGGTCACCTGCCCACGGGCGTACTCACGCGACGTGGCGAGCCTGGGGGTGTCCCCGACCCACGAGACCTCTCTCTGCTCGTCGACGGTGCGCACCTCGTGGCTGTCCGGCAGCAGACGCATCCGGGTCTTGAGGGTGCGGTCCAGCTGGGTCCGGACGAAGAAGGTACGCCAGGCGGGCTCCAGGACCCGCCATTCGGCCACCAGGTCGGCGCCTTCGGCCGGGATGCCTTCGCGTATCAGGTACGGCACGTCAGGGCCGTTGAGCCCGAGCAGCGCGGTCCGCACCTCCTCGGCGGTGCGCGGGGCGACACCGCTGGCGGGGTACCTGGTGCCGGTCAGTTTGTCGATGAGACCCATCAGGTCACCCTACGACCCACCACCAACCACTTCGACGGCAGCTCGATCCGCGTGCCGTCCGGTGTGAACTCGGTGGTCGTGAGCGGAAGTTCACCCTGCGCGAGCACCGTGAGGCCCGCGGCCTCGACGTACTGAGGCACCGCGGCGTCCGCGACGTCACCCGGCGCGATGCCGTGCGCGAACACCGGCGCCAGCTTCGGCGGCGGCCCTTCGGGGCGCTGGGCGAGGCCGCGCAGGACCGTCCCCGCGGCCTCGGCGAGCTCGACGACGAACGCTCTGCCGCGCTCACCGAGCAGCGCCGCGATGCCGTCGACGAGCGGCTGCCGGTCGGCCTCCTCGCACTGGTGGAGCACCCCGCGCATATAGACGTTCACGTCGCCGAGTTCCGCGTGCAGTTGCTCGGCCTCGGCCTTCTCCACGGCGTCGACCTGTCTGAAGTCGACCTGCCCCGCGGGGTCGGCGCGCCGTGCGTGCAGCAGCGCCGCGGCGGACAGATCGGCGCCCAGGACGCGCGGGTAGCGGTCGGCGAGGAAGCGGGTCTGGGTGCCGTTGCCGCAGCCGAGGTCCACGACGGGCAGGCCGACCGCCACCATGTGCGGTTCGAAGAGGGCGAGATGGATGCCGACGGTGAGCGCGGGTTCGGCGTCCCAGAAGACGGCCCCCGGTTCCCCGGGGGCGTCCCGCCAGAACCCCTCCCAGGCCTCCTTGTACCGACTCGTGACGCTCATGCCCAGCTCCCCAGGGTGCGACGACGACCGCCGAAGCCGACGGCGAGATCGGTCTACCGCGCCCTGGGTGCGCGGGCAAGTCAACGGCGCAATCAATCGCCGCGCCTTCACATCACCTTCGAGGCGGGGCCAGTTCGAACCACACGGTCTTGCCGGAGTTCGTACGGCTGGTCCCCCACTCCTTGGCGAGCACGCTGACGATCCGCAGCCCGCGCCCGAACTCGTCGCCGGGGCCCGCGCTCAGCAGCGTCGGCAGGGTGTGGTCGTCGTCCTCGACCTCGCAGATCAGCGTCGATCCGGAGCGGACAAGGCGGAGTTCGACGTGACGGCTCACCGAGTGCCGTACGGCGTTCGTGACGAGCTCCCCGACCAGGAGCTCGGCGGTCTCGGACAGGTCGGCGCGGGACCAGATGCGCAGCTGTCCACGCACAAGTTCGCGCGCCCTGCTCACCTCGCTCGGGTCGAGCGCGAGCCGCCAGCCCGCGACGTCCTCGTCCGCGACGCCGTTCAGACGGGCCATCAGGAGGGCCACGTCGTCCTTGCGCCCGCCGCGTGTGTTGAGCGCGCGGATGATGGTGTCGCAGGCGTCGTCCATGGAGGCGGCGGGGTGGGCCGCGGACTCGGTGAGCGTGGCGAGGCCGACGCCGATGTCCTCGCCGCGCACCTCGACGAGGCCGTCGGTGCACATCAGGAGCCGGTCGCCGGGCGCCACGCGTACGGTGACCGCCTCGAAGGGCACGCCTCCGACGCCGATGGGCGCCCCCGTCGGCAGGTCGAGGAGTTCGCTGCGGCCGTCGTCGGCGCGGACCAGGACGGGCGGGATGTGTCCGGCATTGGCCAGGTGCAGTTCGCTCGCGATGGGGTCGTAGACCGCGTACAGACACGTCGCGAGGTAGTGCTCGCCGAGCCGCTGCGCCAAGTCGTCCAGATTGCGCAGGAGTTGGGCGGGCGGCAGGTCAAGCGCCGCCATGGTCTGCACGGCCGTGCGCAACTGACCCATCATCGCCGCCGAGTTGAGGCCGTGCCCCATCACGTCGCCGACGACGAGCGCGGTGCGCGATCCGGGCAGTTTCACGGAGTCGAACCAGTCGCCGCCGACCCGGCCGAGCAGCGTGCCCGGCAGGTAGCGCGTGGCGATGTCGCAGCCCGTCATGCGCGGCTCGATGTGCGGCAGCATGCTGTCCTGGAGGGTGTCGGCGACGCTCTCCTGGTAGGTGTACATGCGGGCGTTGTCGAGCACGAGGCCCGCGCGGGCGGCGAGTTCGGCCCCGGTGACGCGGTCCATGTCGTTGAAGACGGGCCGCTCCTGGTGGCGCAGCAGGATCATGAACCCGAGCACCACATTGCGGGCCTTCAGGGGTACGACGAGCATCGAGCGGTGGTTGATGAGCGGGCGGATGTCGCGCTTCTCGAACTGTGCGGCGATCGCGTTGCCCATCTGCTCCGTGATGCGCGGTACGAGGACCGGATCGCCGGAGGTCATGCACTGGAAGAACGGCGTGTGCGCGGGGAACGGCATGGATTCGCCGACGGGCACCACGTCGTCCCAGCGGCCCGGCTCGTCCGTGTGCTCCACGGCGACCCGGTGCCACAGGGTGGTCTCGTCGGGCGGGCCCTCGGGGAAGCCCTCGCCCGCGACGACCTGTTCGCGCAGATAGGTGCCCGCGACGTCCGTGAACCGCGGCACGACGGCCCGGCTGACCTCGATGATCGTCTGCGAGAGGTCCAGCGAGGAACCGATGCGCCCGCTGACCTCGTTCAGGAACTCCAGGCGCTCGCGCACCGCCGCGTACTCGATGTCCTCGGCCTCGTCGTGCGTGCTGCCGGGTTCGGCCGTGTCGCCGCCCTCCGCGGCGGCCCGCTGGGCGCGCAGCCTGCGCGCCTTGCGCTCGGCGCGCCGCGGCACGCCCCAGTTCGGGGTGACGGGCACGCGGTCGTGCTTGCTGAACTCCAGGACTGGATAGCCCAGTTCGAGGATCTGCGCCACGATGCGGGAGCTCTCGCCCACGCTCATGCTGGGCAGGATCTCGGGCAGCCCGTGCGCCAGCTCGTCGGCTCCGGGGAAGTCCGTGTGCAGGGCGAACCCGGGCGCTATCCGCTCCACCTGGCCCGGCTCGTGGCCTTCGTCGTCGGCGAGGCGCTCGGCGTCCGCCGCGAGCACGAGCAGCCGCTCGGCTCCGGGGCCGATCAGTGGGTACGCCCACCACAGGACGTCCACGCGGTGGTCATCGCCATCGGGCACGGAGAGCCTGGCCCGGCCCGCGGCGGGGTACGAGATGTGTCCGTCGAGGGAGGTCCCCAGGTCGGGGCCCAGGCCGTCGTACTCGCCGTAGTGCGCGCGCTCCTCCGGGATCGCCCCGGCCACCGGGAGCAGGTCGCCCGCCGGGCTGCCGACGGCCGCCTCCTTGGAGTATCCGAACAGTTTGCGTGCGCCGGTGCTCCAGTGCGAGACGAGGCCCGCGCCGTCGATGACGACCACGGCGAGCGGGATCCGGCCGGCCACGGCATGCTGCGCCACCGGCCCGTCCGGGCTGCCGTATTCCATGGCCAACACTCCTTCCGGCGCACCGCGAAGCCCTGCGCCGCCCCGACCACCGTACGACCGGCAGAGGTTGCCGTGCGGTGCAATAGGGGAATTGGGCCGCGCTGGGGCGCCTCCGGCGGGTATTTTCCCGCCGCTCCCGTCGGACAGGGCCCTAGTCCTCGTGCCCCAGCTGGAGATCGCGCTCCGTGCGCCCGCCGCCCGCGACCTGGAGCACGGTGGCCACCGGCGGGTAGCCCGCGGCGATGACCGTGTACTCGCCGGACGACAGGTCGATGAACCGGAAGGTGCCGTCCTCCCTGGTCGTGAGGGTGTCCACGACGTTGCCCGCCGCGTCGAGCAGCGTCACGCGCGCGTCCTCCACCGGCCGCCCGCCGCTCGCGCGCACGGTCCCGCGCAGGACGGCGCCGCCCGCGAGTTCGACGTCCTGCCGGGTCTCGCGCGATGCCTGCACGCTGACGGGCAGGGCCGCGGGGCGGAAGGCGGGCGCACTGGCGGCGAGGGTGTACTCCCCCGCCACCAACTCCGTGATGACGTAGCCGCCTTCGCGTCCGCTGCGGGTGGTGGCGACGACCTCTCCGCGTACGTCGGTGAGGGTCACCGCCGCGTCCCTGACCGGCGTCCCGTCGGCGGTGACCACGCTGCCCGCCAGGCGTCCGGCACCGCCGAGCACGACGTCGAGCTCCACGGGGCGCTCACCGACGGTGACGGTGACCGCCTGCGGCTGGTGCCCGCCGGCGGCGGCGATCAGGACGAACGATCCAGAGCCCGGCGTGGACAGCGCGTACCGGCCGTCCTGGCCGCTGGCACCGCGGCCGATCTGCTGCCCCGCGACATCGATGAGCGTCAGTGCGGCGTGGGGCACGACGGTGCCGTCCGGGTGCTGCACGGTGCCGCAGACGGGCACCCCGGCGGCGTACGCCGTGCGGGCCTGAGGGATGGGCGTGGGCTCGGCCGTGGGGGCGTCCTGGGACGCGGCGCTGGACAACAGGGGTGTCTCCTTGAGGAAGAAGGTGATCAGCAGGCCGAGTACGAGCACCGGCACCAGGTAGAGGAAGATGCGGGGCATCGCGTCGGCGTACGCCTCGATGTAGCCCTCGCGCAGTGGGGCGGGCATCGCGTGGACGAGCTGCGGGGTGATGGCCTCGGGGTCGGGGAGGCCGGCGCCGGCCGGGATGCGGTCGGCGAGCGAGTCCGCGAGCCGGTCGGCGAAGAGCGTGCCGAAGATCGCGGCGCCGACGCTGCCGCCGATCTGCCGGAAGTAGTTGTTGGCGCTGGTGGCCGTGCCGAGGTCGGCGGGGCGCACCGCGTTCTGCACGGCGAGGATGAGCACGGGCATGACGAGGCCGACGCCCGCGCCGAGTACGGCCATCCAGATGCTGTAGTGCAGCCGGGGCGTGTCGACCTCGAGCCGGGAGAGCAGCCACATGCCGATGACGGACAGGATGCCGCCAATGACCGGGTAGATCTTGTAGCGCCCTGTGTGGCTGATGAGTTGGCCCGAGAGGATGGAGGCGCCGACGACGCCGCCCATCATCGGCAGCATGAGCAGTCCGGACTCGGTGGCGCTCGCGCCGTCGACCATCTGGAGGAAGGTCGGCAGGTAACTGGCCGCTCCGAAGAGGGCGATGCCCACGACCACGCCCACCAGACCGGTGACGTTGAAGACGGAATCGCGGAACAGGCGCAGCGGGATGATCGGTTCTGCGGCGAAGTGTTCGGCGACGACGAAGAGCACGACCGAGGCGACGGCCCCGGCCGCGAGCCCCAGGATCACGCGCGAACCCCACGCGTGCTCGGTGCCGCCCCAACTGGTCAGGAGTACAAGGCAGGTGGAGGCGGAGGCGAGTAGCAGCGCGCCCAGCACGTCGAGTCGGGCCTTCGCGGTGGGCTTGGGCAGCTTGAGCCCGAAGCTGACGACGGCGAAGGTGACGAGGCCGAAGGGCACGTTGAAGTAGAAGCACCAGCGCCAGGTGACGTGGTCGGTGAAGAAGCCACCGAGCAGCGGTCCCGCGACCGACGCGAGGCCGAACGCGGCGCCGATGAGTCCCATGTAGCGGCCGCGTTCCCGGGGCGGCACGATGTCCGCGATGATCGCCTGTACGCCGATCATGAGGCCGCCCGCGCCGACGCCCTGGAGGGCGCGGAAGGCGATGAGCTGGTCCATCGTCCGTGACCAACCGGCAAGCGCGGAGCCGACGATGAAGATGAGGATCGCGAACTGGAAGACGCCCTTGCGCCCGAAGAGATCCCCGAGCTTGCCGTAGATGGGCAGCCCGATCGTGGACGTGAGCAGGTAGGCGGTGATCGCCCAGGACATCTTGTCCAGGCCGTGCAGCTCACCGACGATCTTCGGGAGCGCGGTGGCGACGATCATCTGCTCGAGCGCGGCGAGCAGCAGGGCGAGCATGAGCCCGACGAAGACCATCCGGACGCGTGCGGGGCTGAGCCCTGCTGTCGCCGACACGTGCTCCTGGGGTGGCACCTCCCGCGTTTCCGGTGGCGCCGAGGCCACGGCCCCCTCGACGGGCCCCTGCTCGGCGCCCTTCACCAGCGTTGTGCCGCCCACGTCTGCTCCCCTCGTCACGCCTGCGCCGCACATTTCTCGCATTACGCGACAACTGCGAGCAAGCGCGACGAGTCGCCCCTAAATGGGGTCCGGCACACGAATGCGCCGGTGGGAGCCCTACGCCGTACAACTGCCCCGAACAGAAAACCACTCGAAACGGTGAGCGTGACAACGACCCTGATGGGCTACGGGAGTTGAGGACCCGCCGGGCTTCGGCCTACTTCTCGACCTCGGCGGCGAGCTTGCCGAGCACCTCGTCGTAGATCCGCCCAAGTCCCTTGGGGGCGAAGGTCTTCTCGAAGAAACCGCCGATGCCGCCCGCGCCGTTCCACACGGTGGAGACGACCACGCGCGCCTTGCCCTCGCCCGCCGGAGTCACCCTCCAGGTGGTGACCATCGAGGAGTTGCGGTCCTTCTCGACGAGTTCCCCGTCGGTCGGCTCGCTGACCTCGAGCAGGCAGTCCCGGATCCGCTTGCTGGTGGCCTGCAGCTTCCAGTGGACGAGCGTCCCCTCGCCGTCGCCGCCCTCACGCACCTCGAACTCGCTGAAGTGCTCCGAAAGGATCTTCGGGCGCGTGCCTTCGTAGTCGGCAAGCGCGTCGAAGACGTCCTCCGGCTGCGCCGTGATGATCCGCTCCGTGGTCGCCTCGACCTGCGCCATGGCACTTCCTCCAGCACTCGGTTGTCACTCGGGGTGTTCACGGAGAGCCAACCACCCTGCACACCGGGCCCTCAAATCGGGGTCGCCCCGGGATCACCTCGGGATCGTCCCGGATCGCCCCGGGATCGCCGAGGGCATGAGGTCGCACGATCAAGGGAACATGTGTTCTATTCTGTGGTCAGTGCTACCGAGGAGGCGTCATGCGCTGGGAGAACCTCGCCGACGGGTCGTCACGGGGTGTCGCGGATGCCGCGCTGTTCGGCGCGGACGCGGTCACCACGAGGACCTTCGACACACCTGAGTTCTCAGGAATCACCTTCCACGAGATCCGGGCCAGAACGATCGTGAACCGAGTGCCCGGGGCGTCCCGCATGCCCTTCGAGTGGACGGTCAATCCGTACCGGGGCTGCACGCACGCGTGCGTCTACTGCTTCGCCCGCAAGACCCACAGCTACCTGGACCTGGACACGGGCCTCGGCTTCGACAGCCAGATCGTCGTCAAGGTCAACGCCCCCGATCTGCTGCGCCGCCAGCTCGCGTCGCCCCGCTGGCACGGCGAGCACATCGCGATGGGCACGAACGTCGACTGCTACCAGCGGGCCGAGGGGCGGTACGGCCTCATGCCCGGAATCATCGCCGCCCTGAGCGATCACGCGAACCCCTTCTCCATCCTCACGAAGGGCACGCTGATCCTGCGCGACCTCGATCTGCTGCGGCAGGCGGCAGCCGTCACCGACGTCGGGATCTCCGTGTCGGTCGGCTTCATCGACCGGGAGCTGTGGCGCACCGTCGAGCCCGGCACGCCCGCCCCGGAGCGACGTCTGGACGTCGTACGGACGCTGACCGACCACGGCATCGGCTGCGGAGTCCTGATGGCGCCCGTGATCCCGTTCATCGGGGACCGGCCCGAGCAGCTGCGGGCGACCGTGCGGGCCATCGCCGCCTCGGGGGCGACCTCCGTGACACCGCTCGTGCTGCATCTGCGGTCCGGGGCGCGCGAGTGGTTCATGGCCTGGCTCGAGCGGCACCATCCGTATCTCGTGCGGCGCTACGAGCGGCTGTACGCGGAGGGTGCCTACGCGCCCAAGTGGTACCAGCGCCGGATCACCCGGCAAGTGCACGAGCTGGCCGAGGAGTTCGGCATCGGGCCCGCGCGCGGGGGCGCAGCCCGCCGCATCCGCGTACCGGAACAGGCGGAGCCCGCTGCCGCCTCGCCCGGCGGCACACAGCTCACCCTGCTCTGAGCCCATCGGCCCACTTCGCTGCGCCTTTCAGGTCATTCATCGGCAGAACGCCGAACTCCGGGCGGGGTTTCCGGGACGATGCCGCGGGGGCCGTGCGCCCGCGGCTCCGAACCCCCCGTCCTGGGAGGCCCTGTGAAGAAACGCGCCGTCGCCCTGTGCGGCGTCGCCGCGGTGGTGGCCTCAATGGTCACGGCCGCGGTGCCCGCCGCGAGCGCCGACACCGCGAGCGCACCGCGCACGTCCCCGCCCACCTGGAAGAAGTGCGCGACCAAGGACTACCCCACGCTCCAGTGCTCCTCGCTGAAGGTCCCGCTCGACCACGACCGTCCGCACGACCGGCAGATCACCCTCGCGCTCTCCCGCGTCCCGCACACCGCGAAGAAGTCCCAGGGCCCGCTCCTGGTGAACCCGGGTGGTCCCGGCGGCAGCGGTCTGTCCATGGCCGGGTTCGTCGCGAAGACACTGCCGAAGGAGGTGGCGGCGCAGTACGACGTCATCGGCTTCGACCCCCGCGGCGTCGGCAAGAGCAAACCCGCCCTCGACTGCCGGCCCGGCCACTTCGACCCGGTGCGGCCCGACACCGTGCCCAGCACGCACGCCATCGAGAAGGCGAACCTCGACCGCGCGCGGGCCTTCGCGAAGGCCTGCGCCACGAAGTACGCCGACGTCCTGCCGTTCATCGACACGGTGAGCGCGGTCAGGGACATGGACGCGATCCGCGGCGCGCTCGGCGCCAAGAAGATCAACTACTTCGGCTACTCGTACGGCACCTACCTCGGCGCCGTCTACGGGAAGCTCTATCCGGAGCGCGTGCGCCGCATGGTCCTCGACTCCATGGTCGACCCGACGGATGTCTGGTACGACAGCAACATCCAGCAGGACTACGCCTTCGACACCCGCCACAAGGCGTTCATGGCCTGGGTCGCCAAACACCACAAGGCCTACGCGCTGGGCACGGACCCGGCGAAGGTCGAGGCCAAGTGGTACGCGATGCGGGGGGCCGTCGCGAAGAAGCCCGCGGGCAAGAAGGTCGGCGCCGGTGAGCTGGAGGACACCTATCTGCCGGGCGGGTACTTCAACGGCTACTGGCCTTTCCTGGCCGAGGCGTTCAGCTCGTACGTGAACGACAAGGACGCGGACCCGCTCGTCGAGGCGTACGAGAACTTCGGGGCCGTCGACGCCGCCGGCGACAACGGCTACAGCGTCTACGCCGCGGTCCAGTGCCGTGACGCGCCCTGGCCGCGCGACTGGGGCACCTGGCGCGACCACAACTGGCAGGTGCACGAGAAGGCGCGGTTCTCCACCTGGAACAACGCCTGGTACAACGCGCCTTGCGCCTTCTGGCCGACGGACTCGCTCCGGCCGACCGACGTCTCCAACACCCGGCTGCCGCCGACACTCCTGTTCCAGGCGACGGACGACGCGGCGACGCCCTACGAGGGCGGGATCACCCTGCACCGCAAGCTGCACGGTTCGAGCCTGGTGGTCGAGCAGGGGGGCGGCAACCACGGCATCACCCTCTCCGGAAGCACCTGCCTGGACCGGCACTTGGCTACGTACCTGAAGAACGGCAAGGTGCCGCGGAGCGGCGGCGAGGTCGACGCGGTGTGCGAGGCGCTGCCCGACCCGAAGCCCATGAGCACCAAGAGCGGCTCGGGACGCGGGGCCGCGCTGCACGGCCTGCTCCGCTTCCGCGGCTGACGAGCCTTTGGGCCCGCCCGTCCGGGAGCGGGCAACAGCCAAGACCGTCGGGGGCGTTGTCAGACCCATGGGTCAGGATGGACCCATGAGCCGACTGACCCGCATCAGCGCCCCCGACGGCGTCTTCCCCGCCACGGCGTACACGCACGTCGTCATGGGCACCGGCCGCTT
Source organism: Streptomyces sp. A18 (assembly GCF_059026065.1). Taxonomy (NCBI): domain Bacteria; kingdom Bacillati; phylum Actinomycetota; class Actinomycetes; order Kitasatosporales; family Streptomycetaceae; genus Streptomyces; species Streptomyces sp. A18. Next base: position 62,167 of record NZ_JBWLKL010000012.1, read on the forward strand.
CGTCGCGATATCCGGGCAGCTTCCCCTGGACCAGGACGGGGAGTTGGTCGGCGAGGGCGATCCGGCCGCCCAGGCGCGGCAGGTCTTCGACAATCTGCGGCGCTGCCTGCTGGCCGCGGGCGGCGGTTTCGACGACGTGGTGAAACTGACGTACTTCGTCACGGACATGGCGTACATGCCCGCGATCCGCGCCGCGCGGGACGTCCACATGGACCCGGAGCGACTCCCGGCCTCCTCGGCCGTGCAGGTCGCAGGCCTTGTCGCGCCGCAGTTCCTGATGGAGATAGAGGCGTACGCCGTCCTGTGACGCCGGCCAGGCGCCGGAGCTAGGCCGGCAGGCGGGCGAGGGCCGCTGACGCCGCCGCCGCGAGCCGCGGAAAGCTGCACGCCCGCGTCAGGACGGGCCGGGCCCGCGGGTCCCCCAGCGCGCCCAGGCCCTCCACGCACGCCAGCGCGATCTTCCCGTACGGATCGTGCGGGGCGAGCCTGCGGCCCAGGGTGGTGATCAGGGCGGGCGCCGACTCGGGCGCGCGCAGCTCGGTGAGCAGACGCACCGGGTGCAGGGCGTAGGCCACGCGCAGCTCATTGGTGGCCAGGGCGGCTGCCGCCCTGGCCGTACGCGGATCGCCCAGCCTGGCCAGGGCATACGCGGCGGCCGCGCACCGCGAGGGGTCCCGGTGGTTCAGGAGCAGCACCAGGGACTCGAAGGCCCTGCTGTCCCCGGCGGTGCCGAGCCGGACTGCCGCGAGCTCCCGCGCCCACAGTGGCTGCCCCGCCGCGGCGAGCACCTCCGCGAGTTCCTCCACATCGCCGGTCGCGACCAGCCTCTCGTAACTCTCCGAGACTCCCGCCTCGCGCCGTAAGCGTTCCGTCACCGTGCGCAACTCCACGTCCATGACGGGGAGCCTATCCGCGATGCAGATCACAAACCCCGGGGACTGGCGCGCTCGTTACTCGCCGGTTAATCTCATGTGAGCGGGGCACACTCCCCGTGAGCAGTACCCCTCCTCATGGCGGCCTGGTGACGCAGCCGTCGTGAGTGTCTGTCGGTTCGGTGCTTCGAGCACCTCAGCTCCACCCAGTACGACGCGGCTCCGGGACAGAGCCGGTCGGCTCCTCACGGGCGTGCGCGTTCTCGCCGTCCGGTCACGACACACAGCAGCTCACCCCCCGTACGCCGCGCCGCCGTTGCCGCGCACCGTGCGCCCCTCAGTCGTCACTCACTTCCTGGAGTCCACACATGGACACTCCCTTGAACACCGTCGCCGTGATCGGTCTCGGCACCATGGGCACCGGCATCGCCGAGGTCCTGGCCCGCGCCGGACGCGAGGTCATCGGCATCGACATCAGCGAGGCCGCGGGCGCCCAGGCCGTCGCCGCCATCGAGTCGTCGACCGCGCGTGCCGTGCGCCGCGAGCACCTCACCGAGGACGAACGGCGTGACGCCCTCGCCCGCGTCCGCGTCTTCACCGACCTGCAGGCAGCGGCCGAAGCCGACCTGGTGATCGAGGTCGCCCCGGAGTCGTACGAGATCAAGCAGCAGCTCATCCGTGAACTCGACGGCATCGTGCGCCCCGAGACGATCATCGCGACCGGCACGAACGCCCTGTCCGTGACGCGTCTGGCCGCCGAGTCGCAGCGCCCCGAGCGGGTGCTCGGCCTGCACTTCTTCAACCCGGCCCCGGCGATGAAGCTGGTCGAGGTGGTCTCCTCCGTGCTGACCGCGCCCGCGGCTGTCGCCTCCGTCACCGACCTCGCGTACGCCCTGGGCAAGGAGCCCGTCGCGGTCGGCGACCGTCCTGGCTTCGTCGCCGACGGCCTGCTCTTCGGCTACCTCAACCAGGCAGCGGCGATGTACGAGGCGAAGTACGCGTCCCGCGAGGACATCGACGCCGCGATGCGCCTCGGCTGCGGCCTTCCGATGGGCCCCCTCGCGCTGCTCGACCTGATCGGCGTCGACACCGCGCGCACGGTCCTGGACGCGATGTACTCCGAGTCCCACGACCGGCTGCACGCCCCCTCCCCGATCCTCAAGCAGCTCAGCGAGGCAGGCCTGACCGGGCGCAAGTCGGGGCGCGGTTTCTATTCGTACGAGGAGCCGGGCAGTTCGGTCGCCGTGCGTGACGCACTGACCCCGCCGGAAGACGGGCGGCAGAGCGGCGGGCGCACCATCCGGTCGGTCGGCGTCGCGGGCTCCGGGACCATGGCATCCGGCATCGCCGAGGTCTTCGCCAAGGCGGGCTACGACGTGGTGCTCGCCGCGCGCAGCGAGGAGAAGGCGGAGAAGGCCAAGTCCCGTATCGGCAAGTCTCTTTCGCGCTCTGTCGACAAGGGGCGGATGACGGCGGAGACCGCGGCCAAGACCCTGGACCGGATCACTCCTGCCGGTACGTACGAGGCGTTCTCCGATGTCGATCTGGCCCTGGAGGCGGTCGCCGAGGACCTGGAGATCAAGCAGCAGCTGTTCGCGGCGCTCGACAAGGTCTGCAAGCCGGGCGCGATCCTGGCCACCACGACCTCGTCCCTGCCGGTCGTCGCCTGCGCCCGCGCCACCTCGCGTCCCGGTGACGTGATCGGCATGCACTTCTTCAACCCGGCACCGGCGATGAAGCTGGTCGAGGTGGTCCGCACGGTCCTCACGGACGACGACGTGCACGCGACGGTCCGCCAGGTCTGCGCGACCATCAAGAAACACCCCGTGGACTGCGGCGACCGCGCGGGCTTCATCGTGAACGCGCTCCTGTTCCCCTACCTCAACAACGCGATCAAGATGGTCCAGGAGCACTACGCGACGCTCGACGACATCGACGCCGCCATGAAGCTCGGCGGCGGCTACCCCATGGGCCCCTTCGAGCTCCTGGACGTCGTCGGCCTGGACGTCTCGCTGGCCATCGAGAAGGTCCTGCACCGCGAGTTCCGCGACCCGGGCCTGGCCCCCGCACCCCTGCTCGAACACCTGGTGGCCGCGGGCTGCCTCGGCCGCAAGACCGGCCGCGGCTTCCGCGAATATGCCCGACGGTAGGCCGGGACCGGACGGGGGCGCGCCTGAGACAAGACCGCGCGCGTACTGGGGCGGGCTGCTCGAACCCTCGGGCAGCCCCGTCCCGCAGGAGCACTCGGCTGCGCATATGCAGTACGTTCGGGTCATGCCCAAGGCCGCCAAGTCCTCACGTACGCCCGCTACGCCCGACGCTCCGGAGAGCGCGGCCGGCAGCCGCGCCGCCGCCCAACGTCTCAAGATGCGCCGGGAGCTGGCCGCGGCGGCGATGGAACTCTTCGCGTCCAAGGGGTATGAGGCGACGACGGTCGACGAGATCGCCGCGCAGGCCGGGGTCGCGCGGCGGACCTTCTTCCGGCACTTCCGCTCCAAGGAAGAGGCGATCTTCCCGGACCACGACGACACCTTGATCCGGGCGGAGGCGGTCCTCAACGCGGCGCCGCCGCACGAGCACCCGCTGGACACGGTGTGCCGCGGCATCAAGGAAGTCATGAAGATGTACGCGGCGTCGCCCGCCGTCTCCGTCGAGCGCTACCGTCTGACGCGCGAGGTGCCCACGTTGCGCGAGCGGGAGATCGCCTCGGTGGCCCGCTACGAACGGCTCTTCACGCGCTACCTCCTGGGCCACTTCGACGAGCAGGCCCACCACGACGGCAACGACGATCCGCTGCTCGCGGAGGTCGCGGCGTCGGCGGTGGTGACCGCGCACAACCACGTCCTGCGCCGGTGGCTGCGTGCGGGCGGCCAGGGCGACGTGGAGACCCAGCTGGACCATGCCTTCGCCATCGTCCGCAGGACGTTCGGTTCGGGCATCGGGGCCGGGCGGGACACGACCACCGCTCCGGCGGCCTCGGTGAGCACCGGCGGCGATGTCCTGGTCACCGTGGCCCGGACGGACGCACCGCTGGACGAGATCATGCGGACGATCGAGAAGGCGCTGCGGGAGTCGTAGATCCCGTCCGTTGCGGGATGCGTAGATCTCGTTTCAGGCCTTTTTGTCCTCGGCTTTTGAGGGGGCGCTACCCACCGGTAGCGCCCCCTCCGTCATGCGGTCACACCCTCTGACCTGCAGTGATCGATCATCCATCAAAAATTACTGGCACTCAGTGTCTTGCCGACTGGCACGCGGTGTCATACGTTGATGTTGTCCGGGCGGCCGGCGTGCAGAGAACTTCCGTACGCCGGCTGTCCCCACAAGCCACGGCTCGTGCGCCCGGACGCCTGCGTCACAGGCAACCTCCCGCGCCACACCAAGCGCTGCCGAGCATCACCTTCGCCGAACCGACGGCACACCCTCCACCACCTGCACCAGCAGCACCCGACGTAACCCTCAAGAGCGTGCTCCCCTCAGAGGGGGGCCGCACTTCGCCGGAGGCAACACCGTGAAGGAAATCCTGGACGCGATCCAGTCGCCGGACTCCACTCCCGCCGACTTCGCCGCTCTTCCGCTCCCCGACTCGTACCGCGCGATCACCGTGCACAAGGACGAGGCGGAGATGTTCGCCGGGCTCGAGACCCGCGACAAGGACCCCCGCAAGTCGCTGCACCTGGACGACGTGCCGGTGCCCGAACTCGGGCCGGGCGAGGCCCTGGTGGCCGTCATGGCCTCCTCGGTCAACTACAACTCCGTGTGGACCTCGATCTTCGAGCCGGTGTCCACCTTCAGCTTCCTGGAGCGCTACGGCCGCCTGAGCGAGCTCACCAAGCGCCACGACCTGCCGTACCACGTCATTGGCTCCGACCTCGCGGGCGTCGTCCTGCGCACCGGGCCCGGCGTGAACGCCTGGAACCCGGGCGACGAGGTCGTCGCGCACTGCCTGAGCGTCGAGCTGGAGTCCTCCGACGGCCACAACGACACGATGCTCGACCCCGAGCAGCGCATCTGGGGCTTCGAGACCAACTTCGGCGGGCTCGCCGAGATCGCCCTGGTCAAGTCCAACCAGCTCATGCCCAAGCCGGACCACCTGAGCTGGGAGGAGGCCGCTTCCCCCGGCCTGGTGAACTCCACCGCCTACCGCCAGCTCGTGTCGCGCAACGGCGCCGGGATGAAGCAGGGCGACAACGTCCTGATCTGGGGCGCGAGCGGCGGTCTCGGCTCGTACGCCACCCAGTTCGCCCTGGCCGGCGGCGCCAACCCCATCTGTGTCGTCTCCAGCGAGCAGAAGGCGGACATCTGCCGCGCGATGGGCGCCGACGCGATCATCGACCGCAACGCCGAGGGCTACAAGTTCTGGAAGGACGAGCACAACCAGGACCCCAAGGAGTGGAAGCGCTTCGGCAAGCGCATCCGCGAGCTGACCGGCGGCGAGGACGTGGACATCGTCTTCGAGCACCCCGGCCGCGAGACCTTCGGTGCCTCGGTCTACGTCACCCGCAAGGGCGGCACGATCGTCACCTGCGCCTCGACCTCGGGCTACAACCACGAGTACGACAACCGCTACCTGTGGATGTCCCTGAAGCGGATCATCGGCTCGCACTTCGCGAACTACCGCGAGGCCTGGGAGGCCAACCGCCTCATCGCCAAGGGCAAGATCCACCCCACCCTCTCCCGCGTCTACTCCCTGGAGGAGACCGGGCAGGCCGCCTACGACGTGCACCGCAACCTCCACCAGGGCAAGGTCGGCGTCCTCGCCCTCGCGCCCCAGGAAGGCCTCGGCGTGCGCGACCCGGAGATGCGGGCCGAGCACATCGACGCGATCAACCGCTTCCGGAACGTCTGAGGGCTGAGGGTTCGCACATGACAGAGCGTCAGAAGGACCGGCCGTGGCTCATGCGGACCTATGCCGGTCACTCCACGGCCGAGGCGTCCAACGAGCTGTACCGGCGCAATCTCGCCAAGGGTCAGACGGGCCTCTCGGTCGCGTTCGACCTGCCCACGCAGACCGGCTACGACCCGGACCACATCCTCGCCCGCGGTGAGGTCGGCCGGGTCGGCGTCCCCGTCTCGCACGTGGGCGACATGCGCCGTCTTTTCCAGGACATCCCCCTGGAGCAGATGAACACCTCGATGACGATCAATGCCACGGCCATGTGGCTCCTGGCGCTCTATCAGGTGGTGGCGGAGGAGCAGGGCGTGGACATCACGCAGCTCCAGGGGACGACGCAGAACGACATCGTCAAGGAGTACCTCTCGCGCGGGACGCACGTCTTCCCGCCGGTGCCCTCCCTCCGCCTCACCACCGACATGATCACGTACACGGTGGCGCACATCCCCAAGTGGAACCCGATCAACATCTGCAGCTACCACCTGCAGGAGGCCGGGGCCACTCCGGTGCAGGAGATCGCGTACGCGATGTCCACCGCCGTCGCCGTCCTCGACGCCGTGCGCGACTCCGGGCAGGTGCCCCAGGAGAAGTTCGGTGACGTCGTCGCCCGTATCTCCTTCTTCGTGAACGCGGGCGTCCGCTTCGTCGAGGAGATGTGCAAGATGCGGGCGTTCGGCCGCATCTGGGACCGGATCACGCGCGAGCGGTACGGCATCACCGACCCCAAGCAGCGCCGTTTCCGCTACGGCGTGCAGGTCAACTCCCTCGGCCTGACCGAGGCGCAGCCCGAGAACAACGTCCAGCGCATCGTCCTGGAGATGCTGGCCGTCACGCTCTCCAAGGACGCACGCGCGCGTGCCGTGCAGCTTCCCGCCTGGAACGAGGCCCTCGGTCTGCCCAGGCCGTGGGACCAGCAGTGGTCGCTGCGCATACAGCAGGTCCTCGCCCTGGAGAGCGATCTCCTGGAGTACGAGGACATCTTCGAGGGCAGCCACGTCATCGAGGCCAAGGTGGAGTCCCTCGTCGAGGAGTCGCTCGCCGAGATGGACCGCATCGAGCAGATGGGCGGCGCGATGGCCGCCGTCGAGTCCGGCTATCTGAAGTCTCAGCTGGTCTCCTCGCACGCCGAGCGCAGGGCGCGCATCGAGTCGGGCGAGGAGAAGATCGTCGGCGTCAACGCCTACGAGTCGACCGAGCCGAACCCGCTCACCGCGGACCTGGACACCGCGATCATGACGGTCGACCCGGCGGTCGAGAACCGCGTCGTGAACGCCCTCAAGCACTGGCGCGACACCCGCTACCAGCCGCCGTTCAACCACCCGCGCCCCTGCAAGGCCCTGGAACGCCTCAAGGAGGTCGCCGCGGGCACGGGCAACCTCATGGAGGCCACCCTGGAGTGCGCACGCGCCGGTGTGACGACCGGGGAGTGGTCCGGCGCCCTGCGGGAGGTCTTCGGGGAGTTCCGGGCGCCCACGGGTGTCTCCAGCGCTCCGGTGACCGCCGCCGCGGAGGCGGGCACGCCGCTCGCCCTCGTCCGCGACAAGGTCGCCAAGACCGCCGCCGACCTCGGCACCGGCAAGCTGCGCTTCCTGGTCGGCAAGCCGGGCCTTGACGGGCACTCGAACGGAGCCGAGCAGATCGCGGTGCGCGCCCGTGACGCCGGTTTCGAGGTGGTCTACCAGGGCATCAGGCTGACGCCCGAGCAGATCGTCGACGCCGCGCTCGCCGAGGACGTACACGCCGTGGGTCTGTCCATCCTCTCCGGCTCGCACGCGCAGCTCGTGCCGGACGTCCTGGTGCGCCTGCGTGAGGCGGGCGCGCCCGACATCCCCGTCATCGCGGGCGGCATCATCCCCAACAGCGACGCCGAGGACCTGAAGGCGGCCGGTGTGGCCGCCGTCTTCACCCCCAAGGACTTCGGCATCACCGAGATCATCGGCCGTATCGTCGACGAGATCCGGAAAGCGAACAAGCTCGACCCTCTGGAGGTCCCCGCATGACCGCGCCCATCAACCGCCTTCGTCCGCGCCGCTCCTGTCTGGCGGTACCGGGTTCGAACCCGCGCTTCCTGGAGAAGGCCCAGGGCCTCCCCGCCGACCAGGTCTTCCTCGACCTTGAGGACGCCTGCGCGCCGCTCGCCAAGCCGGAGGCCCGGCACACGATCGTGAAGTTCCTCAACGAGGGCGACTGGACGGGCAAGACGCGGGTCGTGCGCGTCAACGACTGGACGACCGAGTGGACGTACCGCGACGTCGTCACGGTCGTCGAGGGCGCGGGCCAGAACCTCGACTGCATCATGCTGCCGAAGGTGCAGACCGCCGACCAGGTCGTCGCGCTGGACTTCCTGCTCACGCAGATCGAGAAGACGATGGGCTTCGAGGTCGGCAAGATCGGCATCGAGGCACAGATCGAGAACGCGCAGGGCCTGAACAACGTCAACGCGATCGCGCAGGCGTCGCCACGCGTCGAGACGATCATCTTCGGCCCGGCCGACTTCATGGCGTCGATCAACATGAAGTCCCTGGTCGTCGGCGAGCAGCCGCCCGGCTACCCGGCGGACGCCTACCACTTCATCCTGATGAAGATCCTGATGGCCGCCCGCGCCAACAACCTCCAGGCGATCGACGGCCCGTACCTCCAGATCAAGAACGTCGACGGCTACCGCGAGGTGGCGAACCGCGCCGCCGCGCTCGGCTTCGACGGCAAGTGGGTCCTGCACCCCGGCCAGGTCGACGCCGCCAACGAGGTCTTCTCGCCCTCCCAGGAGGACTACGACCACGCCGAGCTGATCCTGGACGCCTACGACTTCTACACCTCCGAGGCGGGTGGCAAGAAGGGCTCCGCGATGCTCGGCGACGAGATGATCGACGAGGCCAGCCGCAAGATGGCGCTCGTCATCTCCGGCAAGGGGCGCGCCGCCGGCATGACCCGTACCTCCAAGTTCGAAGCCCCGGAGGCCTGACATGCAGTTCGGCCGCACCTACGAAGAGTTCACCGTCGGGGACGTCTACAAGCACTGGCCGGGAAAGACGGTCACCGAGTACGACGACCACCTCTTCTGCCTCCTGACGATGAACCACCACCCCCTCCACATGGACAGCAACTATGCGGAGCAGACGACGGACTTCGGGAAGAACGTCGTCGTGGGCAACTACATCTACTCGCTGCTTCTCGGCATGTCCGTGCCGGACGTCTCGGGCAAGGCGATCGCCAACCTGGAGGTCGAGTCGCTCAAGCACGTGGCGCCGACCTTCCACGGCGACACGATCTACGGCGAGACCACGGTCCTCGACAAGACTCCGTCGAAGTCCAAGAACGACCGCGGGATCGTCTACGTCGAGACCAAGGGCTACAAGCAGGACGGCACGCTCGTCTGCGTGTTCCGCCGCAAGGTGATGGTCCCCACCGAGACGTACATCAAGGAGCGCGGCGGCGAGCAGCCCGGCCGCCCGGAGCTGAAGAGCCAGGAGAAGTAAGCGATGAGCCGACTCGCGCAGACCGCAGGTCTCACCGACATCCAGCAGGAGATCCTGTCCACGGTCCGGGACTTCGTCGACAAGGAGATCATCCCGGTCGCCACGGAGCTGGAGCACCGTGACGAGTACCCGCAGCAGATCGTGGACGGCCTCAAGGAGTTGGGCCTCTTCGGGCTCATGATCCCGGAGGAGTACGGCGGTCTGGGCGAGTCGCTGCTCACGTACGCACTGTGCGTCGAGGAGATAGCGCGTGGCTGGATGTCGGTCTCCGGCATCATCAACACCCACTTCATCGTCGCCTACATGCTCAAGCAGCACGGGACGCAGGAGCAGAAGGACACCTTCCTGCCGCGCATGGCGGCCGGCGAGGTGCGCGGCGCGTTCTCCATGTCGGAGCCCGGACTCGGCTCCGACGTGTCGGCGATCACGTCCAAGGGCGTCAAGGACGGCGACGAGTACGTCCTCAACGGTCAGAAGATGTGGCTGACCAACGGCGGAACGTCGACTCTGGTGGCCGTTCTGTGCCGGAGTGACGAAGGACACCCGGAGGGCACGGCCCCCCACAAGTCGATGACGACCTTCCTCGTCGAGAAGGAGCCCGGCTTCGGAGAGGTCCGCCCCGGCCTCACCATCCCCGGCAAGATCGACAAGATGGGTTACAAGGGCGTCGACACGACCGAACTCATCATGGACGGACTGCGAATTCCGGCCAATCGCGTGCTCGGCGGGACCACCGGACGCGGTTTTTACCAAATGATGGACGGCGTCGAGGTCGGCCGCGTGAATGTCGCGGCGCGTGGCTGCGGGGTCGCTCAGCGTGCATTTGAGCTCGGTGTCTCATATGCCCAGCAACGCCACACTTTCGGCAAGGCGATCGCCCAGCACCAGGCGATTCAGTTCAAGCTGGCCGAGATGGCTACCAAGGTCGAGGCCGCTCATGCGATGATGGTGAATGCAGCACGCAAAAAGGACTCCGGGGAACGAAACGACCTCGAAGCAGGGATGGCGAAGTACCTCGCATCCGAATACTGCAAAGAAGTCGTAGAGGACGCGTTCCGGATTCATGGCGGTTACGGCTTCTCGAAGGAGTACGAGATCGAGCGCTTGTACCGTGAGGCTCCGATGCTGCTGATCGGCGAAGGTACCGCCGAGATCCAGAAAATGATCATTGGGCGGCGACTGCTCGAAGAGTATCGATTCCAGGGCTAGATGCCCGATATGGGGTGTTTTCATCGAGAAGAAGGTCACACCCTGTCAACACTCTTCGGCCGTCGACTCCGCTTCCTGGCTTGCCCAGTTGTGGCTCGCAACCGATACCATCCGGAAAAAGCCGCCGTCCCCCGTTCACTGCGCGGCATCATCCGCTACGAAGGTCATCCATGCCCCACAGCCAAACCTCTGCACCACGCGACAGCCTCGCTGGCGTACGCCTTGCGCGCGGAGCATCGCCGTGGCTCCTGCCGACTGTCGCCACCGCGGCGCTCAGCCTCGTGCGTGCGCGTCGCGCTCCCAAGCCGGGGGTTGCCGCGGCCATCGCCGTGCCCGCCACCGCCTTGGCGGCGGGCATGCTGTGGTTCTTCCGCGACCCCGAGCGCGACATCGCCCAGGGCCGGGTCATCTCCCCGGCCGACGGCGTGGTGCAGAGCATCATGCCGTGGAAGGACGGGCGTACCCGCGTCGCGATCTTCATGAGCCCGCTGAACGTCCACGTCAACCGCGCGCCCCTCGCGGGCACGGTGACGTCCGTGGAGCACATCCCCGGCGGGTTCGTCCCGGCGTTCAACAAGGAGAGCGAGAACAACGAGCGCGTTGTCTGGCACTTCGACACCGAGCTCGGTGACATCGAGATGATCCAGATCGCGGGCGCCGTCGCACGACGCATCGTTCCCTACGTGCCGCAGGGCACGAAGGTGGAGCAAGGCGAACGGATCGGCCTGATCCGCTTCGGCTCCCGCGTCGACATCTACCTCCCCGAGGGTGTCGAAGTGGACGTCGAGGTCGGTCAGAAGACCGTGGCTGGGGTGACTCGCATTGACCGTGGTTGATCCTGAGACTCAAGCGGGCTGGGTGCCCGAGGCGGCGGAGGACGAGGCCGACGAGGAGATGCCTCTCTCACTCCGCCTCTCAATAGCGGACACCCTCACGCTCGGTAACGCCACGTGCGGGTTCATGGCGGTGTACTTCACCACCACGGGCATCCTCATCCCGCACCTGCAGGGCAGCAACGAAAGCGGCATGGCGCGGCACTCCGCCGCGACTGCCGTGATCCTGATGCTCTGCGCGGCCGTCTTCGACCTCTTCGACGGGCTCGTGGCGCGCAAGCTGCGGTCCTCGCCGATGGGTGCGGAGCTCGACAACCTGTCGGACCTGATCAGCTTCGGTCTGGCCCCCGCGTACTTCGTGCTCGTCTACGGCATGGTCGCCGACGACGCGCACCAGAGAGTGGCCGCGGTCGGAGCGATCGTGGTGCTCCTGGCGGTGGTGCTGCGGCTTGCGCGGTTCAGTTGCGTGACCGTGAAGGACGGCACCTTCCAGGGCATGCCATCGCCCTTCGGTGCGCTCACGGTCGTCTCGATCGTGCTCCTGGAGCTGCCCTTCTGGGCGACGCTCATGGCGATCATCGGCACGGCGTGGCTCATGGTCAGCCGGGTCGAGTACCCCAAGCCGCGGGGTCCCCTCGCGGTGGCGATGCTCGCGTGGATCGTCGCGGCCATGGGGCTGCTCGCGGCCTGGGCGTTCGACGCGCCCGGCGGCCTGCTGCTCCTGCAGACCGGCTGCGCGCTCCAAGTCGTCCTCGGCGCGGTGATCCCCCTCTTCGCCACGGCACGGAGGGTGAACAACTTCCGGGACAACCGGCGTGAGGCGCGGGCGGCGCAGCTGCCGTAGCGGCTTCCGTACGTAGTCCGAAGGGGCCCGAACCACTATGGTTCGGGCCCCTTCTGGTCTGTCCGGATCCGCCGGGGGAGAGACCGCTTACGGCCTCACCAGCACCTTCACGTGCTCGTCCGGCGAGGCCAGCATCGCGAACGCCGCATCGACATCGCCGAACCCCACCTCCGCGGTGATCAGCGAGGCCGCGTCCACCGTGCCGCCGGCGATCCTCCGCAGCGTCCCGGCGAACTCCTCCGGCGGGTACGCCATGCACATCGTCACCGTGATGTCCTTGTAGATGCCGACCACGGGCCGGAACACGTCCTCGGTCATGCACGCGCCGATCAGCAGCACCGTGGTCGACCGCGGCGCGCGGTGCAGCACCGTGTTCAGCATGCCGGGACGGCCCGAGCACTCCAGGACCGTGAGTCCCTGCCCCGCGGACGACGCCTCGCGCCAGGCGTCGAAGGGGTCCCGCGCCCCGGGGTCCACCACCACGTGCGCCCCGAACCGCGCCGCGAGCAACCGCCTCCGGGGCGAGGGTTCCGACACCACGACGGGCGCGACGCCCCGCTCCACGAGCGCCGCGATCGCGCCGAGGCCGATGGGCCCCGCGCCGATGACGACGGCGCCGGTGCCCGCGGCCGGCGCCGCCCTCGCGACGTTGCCGAAGCCGACGGCGAGTGGCTCGGTGAGGGCGGCGACGGCCGGCGGGACGTGGTCCGGCACCGCCACGAGCGCCGCTTCCTGGAGCGCCATGCGCTCTCCGAAGCCGCCGGGGAACGTGTTCGAGTAGCCGATCGTGCGCAGTGTCCCCGCGGCGTCCAGGGCCCACGGGAGACCCACGACCACCTTGCCCTGCCACTCCCCCGGGCTCAGGACCCGCGCACACAGCTCGTGCCCCATCACCAGATCCCGGTCGGGGTCGAAGAGGACGGACTCGGTGCCGGAGTCGCGCGAGGCGGCCAGGAAGTCCTCCGTGTGCCGTGCCGCCGAGAGGTCGGAGCCGCAGATCCCGGTGGCGAGGGTCTGGGCGAGGACCTGCCCGGGGCGCGGCTGCGGAGGCTCCGGGACCTCGGCCTCGACGAAGTGGCCCTCCCGCAGCACCGCCGCCCTCACGCCCGGCCCCCGGCCGCCACGGCTGCCTCGACCGCGCCGCGCATGGCGCCGACGAAGCGCTCGCTGTTGGCGTGGGCCCACTGCATGGACGCCGCGCGCCCGCGGTTGGCTCCGGTGAAATGCGGGACCACGTACTCGGCGAACAGCTCGTAGCTGCGCCGCTTGGCCTCCGGCGTGCCCGTGGGCAGGTCCAGGAGCAGCAGGGTGCCGAAGCCGCCCGAGGCTTCGGCCAGCGCCTCGATGCGGGCGATGGCGTCGGCGGGGGTGCCGATGGTCGCGACGCCGAACACCGGGAAGCCCTCGCCGGTCCACCGGGCGACGGCGTCCGACGCGGTGCGCCCCCACGGCATGGTCGCGCCCGACAGGCCCTCGATGTAGCGGACCAGATGCGGCACCCCGTACTCGGCCTGGGCGCGCGCCTGCGCCTCGCTCTCCGCGAGATGCATGGGCACGACAAGCCGCCATGCGTCGCGGTCCGCCGTGTGGCCATGCTCGGCGCAGGACTTCTCGTACGCGGCCCAGTTGCCGCCCAGCGCGTCCAGGCCCCGTGGGTCGGCGGCGGCGAGCGAGAGCAGCCCGATGCCGTGCCGTCCCGCCTGGACCGAGCCGGAGGGCGACACGGTGGAGGCGACGGCGAGCTCCACGCCTTCGGGCCGGAAGGGACGCAGTTGCAGCCGTGCGTCGACGAGTTCGCAGAAGGCGGTGACGGTCTCACCGCGCAGCAGACGGACGGCTGCCAACTCCTTACGTCCTACAACTGGGCACCGAAGAGGTCAACAGCCAGGAAGGAGCGAGATGTTGGAGGCTCCACGCACGCGCCGCCGCGCGGACGGTTCCCCCAGCGCGCGGACGCTGCTGCTCACCGTGCTCGGTGAGTACGTCCGCTATGCCGGGGACGAGCGTGTCTGGTCGCGGGCCGTCATCGGGGCGCTCGACGCCTGCGGGGTCGGCGAGGCGGCGACGCGGCGACGCGGCGGGCGGTGACGCGGCTCGTCCAGGAGGGCTGGCTGCGGACCGAGGCGGTGGGCCGCCGGACGCGACTGACCCTTGAGCCGCGCCTTGTCACCCTGCTCACGGCGTGGACGCACCGCCTTGAACGGGCGGTCGAGGAGACGCCGTGGCACGGCGAGTGGCGGCAACTGCTGCTGCGCGTCCCGGCACAGGCGTGGCGTGACCGCCCTTTGGTGGAGGAGCAGTTGGCCTTCGAGGGGTTCGGCCCGCTCGGGCACGGGGTGTGGATCGCGGCGGACGCCGGGGGCGTGGCGGCGCTGCGGGAGCTGCTGCGGGAGCAGGGGCTCGACCGGTACGCGATCTGGCTGCGCTCCCGCGCGGATTCGGGCGCCGAGCAGGAGGAACTGGTGGGCAGGGCCTGGGACTTGGACGCGGTGCGGGCCGCGCACGAGGACTTCCTCGGCCGCTTCGAGAAAGCTGCCTCCTCGCCGCTCGGCGCAAAGGAGGCCTTCGTCCTGCGGACGCGCCTCGTCCACGCCTGGCGCGCCACGTTCGAGCGCGACCCCCGCCTGCCGGGAACGCTGCTCCCGCCCGACTGGCCCGGCTTCACGGCGACACGCCTGTTCGTCGACACCTGGCGCGCGGTACGGGAGCCCGCGGACCGGCATTGGGGGTGGCTCGCGGAAGATCCGCCGGGGTGAGGCGCGGCCCGCGGGGAGGCGGGCCGCGCGGTGCTCACGTCGCCGGCGTGTACCCTTCGGCCACCTCCGAGGCGCCCGGCTCCCTGGCCACCTTCATGCCGCCCGTGACGCTCTTGTCGGGCTGCAGGATCACGCTCTCCTTCGAGGAGGGCGCCTTGGGGTCGGTGAAGTCCTGGGAAACGCCGAAGCCCGTGTCGTACGAGTCGATCGTCAGGAGGGCCTTGTCGACGCCCTCACGGGTGAGGTCCTTGCTCTCGCAGGCCTTCTTCAGTGCCTCGCCGAAGACGGACGCCGCGGTCCAGCCCGCCGTGACGCCGTTGTCCAGGGCGTCCTTCGGGTACGCCTTCTTGTAGTCGGCGACCAGCTTCTTCGCGGCGGGGGTGTCGGCGCCGATCGGGAGGGTCGGTGAGGCCACGTAGTAGTTCTTCGCGAGGGCCGCGCCCGCCTGCGTGGCCAGGAGCTGGGGCGCGAACGCCGAGTTGTTGCCGATGACCGGCACGTCGAACTTGCCCGCCGCCGCGACACCCACCAGTGAGGCCGCCTGCCGCGGGCCCGCACTGATCACCACGGCCTTCACTCCGGCCTTCTTCAGGGCGGCCACCTGCGCGGTCATGTCGTTGTCCGTCGCCTTGATCTTCTGCTCCACGACGGTGAGGCCCGACTCCTTCGCCATGTGCTGCGAGCCCTTCAGCGCGTTCTCGCCGTAGTCGCCCTCGAAGTAGACGTGGCCGAGCTTGTCGCCCTTCTCGAGGCCCTTCTCCTTCATCAGGAAGTCGATCGCGTTGATCGTCTCCAGGTCGTACGTCGAGCCGACCACCCGGACGTACGGGCTGCCCAGGAGGTTCGCCGACCAGGCCTGCGGCAGTACCAGCCCCTTGTTGCCGTCGACCCGCTGCTTGACCGCGGCGACGAACGGGGAGCCGATGAACTGGGCGAAGCCCAGGACGTCCGGCTCCAGCTCGGTATATCCGGCGACCGCCTTCTGGGGGTCGTAGCCGTGGTCGCGGACGGTCAGCTTCAGCTTGCGGCCGCAGATGCCGCCGTCGGCGTTGGTCTGCTTGACGTAGAGCTGCTGGGCCTGGGTGACGCTCTTGCCGAGGGTCGCGTAGACGCCGGTCATGTCGGTGAGCACACCGAGCGTGATCTCGTCCGCGGAGACGCCGACGCCGGTCTTGACCCCGCCCTTGCCCTCCTTGTCGCCCTTGTCGTCCTCCGCCTTGGAGCTGCATCCCGCCACCGCGAGCAGCGCGGCCAGTGCCGTCACCGTCGCGGCGGCCCTCTTCAATGTGCGTGAACTCATCGTTCTTCCCCTGATTCCCCTGGAGTTGGGCCGGACGTCGGCCTGGAGCGCCGGGCGGCGATGCTGGCCAGGCCGCCGGGCAGGAACAGCACCACCGCCACCACGGCGGCGCCGTACAGATACCGGGACGCCTCGCCCGGTGTGATCCCGCCGGTGCCGGGGGCCGAGACCAGGGGCAGCGCGTCGCTGTACCGGGTCAGGAGCTGCGGCAGCAGGGACACCACGGCGGCACCGGCCACCGCGCCCGCCACCGAGCCGAGCCCGCCGATGACGATCATGGCGAGGTATTCGAGGGACAGCGTCATGCCGAAGTAGTCCGGCACGGTGCGCTGGAACACGAGGGCGAGCAGGACGCCGGCGAGGCCCGCGTACATCGACGACAGGACGAAGACGCCTGCCCGGTAGCGGGCGACGGGCACCCCGATGACGCCCGCGGCGATGCGGTGGTCCCGGATCGCGTTCATGGCGCGCCCCGGCCGCCCGCGCAGCACACCGCGGGCGAAGAGCCCGCAGCCGATGAGGAGGACGAGCCCCGCGTACCAGAGCTTCTCCGACGCCCCGAACGGCACTGCGGCGACGACGAGTTCGCTGTCGTCGAAGGTGATGCCGAAGACGCTCAGGGGCGGCACGTCACGGCCGTTCGAACCGCCGGTCAGATCATGGGCGTTGAAGAGCACGTGCTGCCCGATGAAGATGAGGGCGAGGGTCGCGATGCCGAGGTACGCGCCGCGCAGGCGGCCCGCGATGGGGCTGAAGAGCCCGCCCGCGATCCCCGCGACGATCACCGCGAGGGCGGCCGCGATCCAGGTGGGAAGGCCGAGCCCGGTCAGACCCTCGTCTCCCCCCTCCCCCGCGAAGACGCAGTATCCGTACGCGCCGATCGCGAGGAAGAAGGCGTGCCCCATGGAGAGCTGGCCGGTCGCGCCGGTGAGGAGGTTGATGCCGATCGCGCCGATGGCCGCCGCCATGGCGAAGAGGCCCGCCTGGAGCCAGAACCGGTCGAGGTAGAAGGGCAGGGCGAGCAGCAGCACGGCTCCCGCGATCCATACGTACGTCCGGGGGCGGGTCAGCCCCTTACGACCCCGGGAGCGCAACTCCCGTCCACGGACCATGACTTCAGACACGGGCGAGCTCCTTCGTGCCGAAGAGACCGGCGGGCCGGATGAGGAGGATGACGGTCATCACGAGGTAGGGCGCGAGGTCACCCAACCCCCGCCCCAGGAAGGTGAGTTCACTCTGATACCCGGTGGCGAGCGACTCGGTCACCCCGACCACGATCCCGCCCACGAGCGCACCCGTGGTGGAGTCGAGACCGCCGAGGATCGCGGCGGGGAACGCCTTCAACGCGGCGAGGGACGTGGCCCGTTCGAGGCCGGGCGTCGGGAAGACGGTCAGGAAGAGCGCGGCCACGGCGGCGAGGCCGCCCGCCACCGCCCAGGCGCCGAGCGAGACCCGGCCCAGGCGCACGCCCATCAGGGCGGCGGTCTCCGGGCTCTCCGCCGCGGCGCGCATCGCCACGCCCCAGGAGGTGTAGCGGAAGGCGAGCAGGAAGACGGTGATGAGGAGCGCGGCGGCGACGAACGCGGCGATCCGCGTGTGCGCGATGGAGACCGACCCGATGGTGAGTACCGAGTCGCCCCAGGGATCGCCGAGGGAGAGCACGTTGGTGCCGAGGCGACGGGTGAGTTCGGTGATGAGCAGGATGTCGACGCCGATGGTGACGATGGCGAGGACGCTGTGGTCGGAGCCGCGGTAGCGCCGCATGACCAGGAACTCGATGGCGGCACCGACGACGGCGGCTCCCGCGATGCCGACCAGCAGCGCGGCCCAGAAGCCGATGTCGTCGTGGAGGGACGCCGTGACGTAGCCGCCGGCCAGGAGCAGCGAGGCATGCGCGAAGTTCACGACCTCGGTGGCCCGGAAGATGACGACGAAGCCGAGGGCGATGAGGGCGTAGACGGAGCCCATCGAGAGACCGTTGAGCAACAGCTCGACGAAGGTGTTCACGAGGTGGCCCCCTCTCCCAGGTAGGCGCGCACGACCGCCGGGTCGTTCTGCACGGCCGCCGGTGCGCCGTCCGCTATGCGCCTGCCGAAGTCCAGTACGGTCACCGCGTCCGCGAGCCGCATCACCACCCCCATGTCGTGTTCCACCAGGACGACCGAGATTCCGAGACTGTCGCGGACGCCCGCGATGACGGCCGCCGTGCGGCGGCGTTCGTCCGCGGTCATGCCGGCGACGGGCTCGTCGAGCAGGAGCAGCCGGGGCTCCATGCACAGGGCGCGGGCCAGTTCCGCGAGTTTCTGCTGCCCGTACGGCAAGGAGCCCGCAGGGGCGTGGAGTTGGTGCTCGATGCCCACGAACGCCGCTATCTCACGCACGCGTTCGCGGTGTCGGCGCTCCTCGCGCGCGGCCGACGGGAGGCGGAGCCCCGCGGCGACGAATCCCGTGCGGGTCAGCCGGTGGCGGCCGAGCATCAGGCTGTCGGCGACCGTCGCGCGCGGCGGCAGGGCGAGGTTCTGGAAGATCCGGGCGACGCCGAGGTCGGCGATGCGGTGCGGATGCATCGTCGTCAGCTCGTGCTCGCCGAAGCGGACGCTGCCGCCGGTGGCGCGGTATACGCCGGACAGGACGTTGAAGCAGGTGGACTTGCCCGCGCCGTTGGGCCCGATGATGGCGTGCACGGTTCCGGGCCTGACGGTGAAACTGACGGCGTCGAGGGCGGTGAGGCCGGCGAACCGGACGGTCAACTCCCTTACGTCCAGGGCGGGTACGTCTGATTCTGGCGGTGTCGCTTCGACTTGTTCCGGCGGTGGTGTCGCGTCGGCCGCCGAGTGGTCGTCGGTCATCGTCGGCCCGCCCATCGCCGAAGCACCGGCAGCGCACTGACGCCGCGTGAGGCATCGGCCGCCGCGGTCTCGTCGACCACGCCGAGGTAGCGGCGGCGTACCTCGTCGGATGCGGAAAGCTCGTCCGCCGGTCCCGCGAGTGCCACTTCGCCCACGTCCAGGACGTACGCACGTGAGGCGAGGCGCAGGGCGAGGGCGGCGTTCTGTTCGACGAGGAGGACCGCGGTGCCCTGGGTGTTGATCTCCTGGATGGTGTCGGCGATGCGTGCCGCCATCAACGGGGCGAGTCCCAGGGAGGGTTCGTCCAGGAGCAGCAGCTTCGGCGAGGCCATCAGCGCCCTGGCGACGGCCAGCATCTGCTGCTCGCCGCCCGAGAGGAGACCGGCGCGCTGGCCCGCGCGTTCGGCGAGGACCGGGAAGAGTTCATGGACGCGCTCCAGCGCCCTGGCCTTCGCGGTCCGGCTTCCCGCGGAGCCGAGCGCGCCCGCCCGCAGGTTGTCGGCGACGGTCATACGGGCGAACACCCTTCTGCCTTCCGGTACTTGAGAGACTCCGGCGGCGACCACCCGGTCCGCGTGCAGTCCGTCGATGCGCCGCCCGCCGAAGTGGATGGAGCCGGTGGTGAGCGCCCCCCGGTGAAAGGCGAGGGTGCGTGAAATGGCGCGCAGGAGCGTCGACTTGCCCGCGCCGTTGCCGCCGAGCACGGCGACCACGGCGCCGTCCGGTACTTCGAGCGACACCTGGCGCAGCGCGCGCACCGGCCCGTATCCGACCGACGCGTCCTGCACGACCAGTCCGGAACCACCCACCTGGGACCCCCTGTCCTCACCTGCCCTGCGCGTGGCACTCAGCCGCATGTGCCGCACGGCCCGTTTGCACGGCGACTTTGCACGGCGACCCCGCGTGGCGCTCAGCCCAGCACCGCGGCGCCCGCCCGTCCACGGCCTGTGTCCGAATCGCTGCGGGTGACCAGCGGGACCGGCCGCCGGTTGTGCACGGGCACAACACCCCGTGTCAGGGGCCTGCCAGGGGTGGCCGAGCGGTGGCATCCTCCGCAGCACAGGCACGTCGGGCGGCGGCGACGGGGGTACATCCATGAGCGGACGCAGGCCTCGGACGGGCCACGACTGGAAGGTGCTCGAAGAGGCGTGCGCTGCGCTCCTTCCCCGCATCCCCGAGCTGGTGGACGAACACCTGCGGCAGCTCTTCGAGCACTCGCCGGTGTACGCGCGGGTGCTGCCGTACGACCAGCAGTGGCAGGAGGCGGAGGACGCCATGCGCATCGGCATCGAGACCATCTCGGCGCCCCGCGCGTCACCGCGCCGCGATCTGGAGTACGCGGAGGAGGCCGGCCGGCGCCGGGCCCAGCAGGGGCTTCCGCTGGACCTGGTGGTGCACTCGTACCGCAACGCGGGCTATCTGGTCTGGGACTCGCTGCTCGAAGGCACCGTGGGGCAGGATCCGGAGAAGCTGGCGGTCCTGATGCGGTCGGCGACGATGGTGTGGTCTGCGGTCGACGCGCAGGCGGCGGCCGCGTCCGACGCGTACCGGGCGACGGAGATGGAGCTGCGGCGCCGCACCGACGAGCAGCTCCAGGCACTGCTCGACGCGCTCTTGGAGGGCCAGTCGGCCCCGGGGCTCGCCTCGCAGGTGGCCGCGGGGCTCGATCTGCCGGAGCGCGGGCCGTACGCGGTGGTGGTCCTGCGCGCAGAGCGGCGCGACGGACGTGCGGCCTTCCACCGGCAGATCCAGCGGGCCGGGTTCCGCTTCGTCTGGCGGATGCGGACGGACCGGGAGGTGGGGGTGGTGGCGCTGGGCGCGGAGGAGGGCCTGGACGAGCTGACCGCCGCGCTGGACGGGCGGTGCCCCGGGCCCGGCGGCATCAGCCCGGTGGTGGCGGGCCTCTCCGAACTGGGCCACGCGCGACGCCTCGCCGAACTGGCCCTGCGTACGTGTCCACCGGACGCGACCGGGATCGTACGGCTCGACCAGCGGATGCCGACGGCCCTGGTGGTGAGCCAGCCGGAGCTGGCGGGGCGCCTGGTGTCGGACGTGTTCGGGGAGGTGCTGGCCCTGGAACCGGCGGACAGGGCGGTGCTCCTGGAAACCCTGGACGCGTGGCTGCTGTGCGAGGGCTCGGCGGGACGGGCGGCGGGGCGGCTGTACTGCCACCGGAACACGGTGTTCAACCGCTTGCGGCGGCTGGAACAACTGACTTCGCGGTCGCTGGCGCGACCGCGGGACTTGATGGAGATGACGCTGGCACTGGACGCGTATCGGCTGGCGCCGGGCTAGAGCGGGGTTACTTCGCCCCCCGGTGGCGGCGCCGCACGCCGCCGGTCACCGGCTCCGCCGAGTTCGTCCTCAAACGCCGGACGGGCTGAATCCCCAGCCCGTCCGGGCCCCGCAAGGGGCGCGGGGAACTGTGCGACCAGCCGACATCGGGCCCCGCGAGGGACGCGGGGAACTGCGCGCTCAGCCCTCACCGGCCGCAGGTGTGAAGTACACCCGCACCCCGAACCCGGCACCCGCACCCGCACCCGCACCCGCACCCCAGCGAAGCCAAGCGTCTAGCTGAGGAAGTCCCTCGCGATACCCTCCGCCACCGTCTCCAGAATCGGCCCCGCCTCAGCAATGCACCGCGCGACATCCGGCTCCACGTCAGTGAGCGCGTACGCACGCCGGATCCCCGCCTTTCCCAGGGCCTCGGCCGGAAGAGCCAGGCGTCCGCAGACCGCAACCACTTCGACGCCCGCCGCGCGGGCCGCCGCCGCGACGCCCGCCGGAGCCTTGCCATGGAGGGTCTGCTCGTCCAGCGAGCCCTCCCCCGTGATCACCAGCGACGCCCGCGCCAGCGCGGGCGCGAAGCCGAGGACGTCCAGCATGACCTCGATCCCGGGGCGGAAGCTCGCGCCGAGCCCGACGAGGGCGCCGTAGCCGATGCCACCGGCCGCTCCGGCTCCGGGGGACTCGGCGTACTCCAGGGCGGAGGAGCCCACCGACTCGGACAGCACCCGCGCGAAGTGCGCGAGGGCCGCGTCCAGCTCGGCCACGTCCTGAGGGGTCGCCCCCTTCTGCGGCCCGTACACCGCCGGAGCGCCCTTCGGCCCTGTCAGCGGGTTGTCCACGTCACTGGCCAGGACCAGGTCCACCGAGGCGAACCGCTCGTCGAGCCCGGACAGGTCCGCCGTGACCAGCGAGGCGAGCGGACCGCCTCCCGGCGCCACCGGCGCCCCTTCCGCGTCCAGGAACACCGCGCCCAGCGCGGCCAGCATCCCGGCGCCGCCGTCCGTCGTCGCACTGCCGCCCACACCGAAGACGATCGTCCGCGCACCCGCGTCGAGCGCCGCGCGCAGCAGTTCGCCGGATCCGTACGTCGTGGACGTGAGCGGCGCGAAGACACCCTCGGGCAGCAGCTGGAGGCCGGACGCCTCCGCCATCTCCACCACCGCGGTCCCGTCCCGCAGCGCGTACGCCGCGGTGACCTCGTCGCCGAGCGGCCCCGTCACCCGCACCTCACGGCGCTCGAAACCGGCCGCGACCGCCGCGGCCACCGTGCCGTCACCGCCGTCGGCCACCGGCAGGGCCTCGACCTCCACCTGCGGGGCGACACGGCGAAGCCCGGCCGTCACCCGCTCCGCGACCTGCACGGCCGTGAGTGAGCCCTTGAACTTGTCCGCGGCGATGAGCACATGCCCCGCCGTCCCAGCAGCGTCCGCCACCTTGCATCCCCTTGCTTTCCGGGCCTTGCTCGCGTCAAGGCAGTCGCGCCGCTGCGACCATAACCGGAGGAGGGGCCGCCTGCCCATGGCCGCCCGCATTTCGGAGCCGCGATCCCTGCCCTTAAATCGGCCTAAAGCTACAGATAGGGGCGCAGCTCGATCACGGAAATGATCGATCAGCGACGGCTTCAGTCCGTGCCGCCCGCCCCACGCGAGTCGTACAGCTGATGCACCGTGCCGCCGCCGTCCCCCATGGTCACGCTGATGTGCTCCAGGACGTCCTCGAACATGTCGATGTCCCCGGTGCGGATCAGCGGCTCGGACGCCGCCTGGGCAGCACCCGCACCGGCACCCGCGCCGGCACCCGCACTGGCCAGTACACCCAGGACCGCGGCGGCCATCACGGTCGTACGACGCTTCATGGACACTCCCAAGATGTGCATCTGATCGAAAACCAGACAAACGTCTCACGCTCCGCGCCGAACCGGTCGCGTTGACCGCGCATAAGAGCCGCGAATTCGGTAAACCGGACGCATGACCCCAGTGCACATGGAACTCGCCGACCGAGCCCTCGGCGGCTGGATCGGGCGGATCGCGGGCAACATGCTCGGCAAACCCATCGAGCGGGGCGACTACTGGACGCGCGAGCGCATCGAGCGCTATCTGGGGCAGGCCGACGCGCTGCCGCTCACCGATTACCTGCCCGAACCTCCATCCTGGGTGGAGGAGTTCCAGCTGCGGCCCGAGTGGCAGCAGTGTGTGCGGGGCGGGGTGCACGGCAGCTGCCGCGACGACGACGTGGACTACGCGATCCTCGGGCTGCATCTGCTGGAGACGCACGGGTTCGCGTTCACCACCGAACAGGTCGGCGAGCTGTGGCTGCTGCGCCTTCCCTACGGGCAGACGTTCACCGCGGAGCGCGCCGCGTACCGGAATCTCGCGAACGGACTCAAGCCGCCGCTCACCGCGACGTACGAGAACCCCCACCAGGAGTGGATCGGCGCCCTCATCCGCGCCGACATCTTCGGCTGGACGAACCCCGGCGCCCCGCGCCGCGCCGCCGCACTCGCCCGCCGGGACGCGGTGCTCTCGCACACCGGCAACGGCGTCTACGGAGCGATGTGGGCGGCGGCCCTCGTCTCGGCGGCGTTCACCGCGGCCACGGCGCGTGCCGCGCTGGACTCGGCGTTCGGCGTGATCCCGTCGAGCTGCCGGCTCGCCCGTACGGTGCGCCGGGTCGTCACGCTCCACGAGGCCGGGCTCAGCTGGGAGGAGACGCTGGCCACCGCCGAGACGGAGACCGCCGGGCTCGGCTGGATCCATACGGTGCCGAACTCGGCGGTCCTGACCGCCGGGCTCCTGTACGGCGAAGGCGACTTCACCCGCACCATCGCCCTGACGGTGCGCGGCGGCCTCGACACCGACTCGAACGGCGCGACCGCGGGGTCGGTCGCCGGGGTGCTGTGCGGGGCCAAGGCGATCCCCGCGCAGTGGCGGGACCCGCTGGAAGACCGGGTGCGTAGTGCCGTGTTCGGCTTCGACGGAGCCAGGATCACTGAACTCGCGGCCAGGACGGTGGAGTTGACCAAGCTGACTTGACTCAGTCGACCAAGCTGACTCGGGGGCGTGATGGTGGACCGACCTGGTCGGTCCGCCCGGTGGCGCGTCTACCCTTTCCACAATGACGATTCAGGATTACGCCACGTACATCGCGGGCCTCCCCCGCATCATCGCCGGAGCCGCCGCCCTCTTCCGGGACTCCGAGGGGCGCGTGCTGCTCGTCGAGCCCAACTACCGTGACGGGTGGGCCCTGCCCGGCGGCACCATCGAGTCGGACGAGGGCGAGACCCCGCGCCAGGGCGCGCGCCGCGAGACCGCCGAGGAGATCGGCCTGGACGTCCGGCTGGGGGCGCTGCTCGCGGTGGACTGGGTGCCGGGTGTGACGCGTCCGCCGCTGGTCGCCTATCTGTACGACGGTGGGGTGCTCGGTGAAGACCAGCTGAAGTCGATCAGGCTCCAGGAGGACGAGCTGCTCTCCTGGCACCTGGTGGCCCGCGAAGACCTTCAGGAGTACCTGCCGGGCGAGCTGGGGCTGCGGGTACGGGCCGGGCTCGATGCGCTCGACGCGGGGACGGGGACGGTGGAGTTGGAGAACGGGGTACGGGTCGGCTGAACTGTGCGCCTCGACTGGCCCGGCGTTCAGAAGAGGGCGTCCTCCTTGCCTGGTGTCGCGCCCTCGAAGGCCAACAGCCGCTGCTTGCGGTCGAGTCCGCCGCCGTAGCCGGTCAGGGAGCCGCCCGCGCCGATCACCCGGTGGCAGGGCACGATGACCCCGATCGGGTTCTTGCCGTTGGCCAGCCCGACGGCACGCGAGGCGTTGGGCTTGCCGAGCGCTTCCGCGAGCTGTCCGTACGTACGGGTCTCGCCGTAAGGGATCAGCTGGAGCTGCTGCCAGACGGTGCGCTGGAACGGCGTGCCGTCGAGGCGCATCGGCAGGTCGAACTCCCTCAACTCGCCCGCGAAGTACGCCTCCAGCTGACTGATCGTCTCTCCGAACGGCCCCGCGTCGCGGTCGCCGAAGGTCTCCTCGGGTGGGCGGTGGCGCTGCTCGGTCATGTAGAGGCCGCTGAGGGTGCCGTCGGTGGCGACGAGGGTCAGGGGGCCGTAGGGGCTGTCGATGAGGGTGTGTTGGCGGTGCATGGGGCTGTCCTTCGCGGTGGTGGCGGTGCTTCGCGGTGGTGGCGGTCCTGCGCGGTGAGCGCTGTCACGCCGGGACTCTGGTGAGCGCTGTCACGCCGGGATCCTGTTGATGGGGTGGTCGTCGATCGCCCACAAATACTGGACCGCGTACGCCCGCCAGGGGCGCCAGGCCGCGGCCCGAGCGGTCAGCGCCGCCGGGGTGTGCGGGAGGCCGAGCTCCTGTGCGGCTCTGCGGATCCCGAGGTCGGTGGGGAGGAAGGCGTCGGGGTCGCCAAGGGCCCGCATCGCGATGACCTCGACCGTCCAGGGACCGAAGCCGGGCAGTTCGGTGAGCCGGGCGCGGGCCTCCTCCCAGCCGCTCTCCACGCCGAGCCGGAGTGATCCGTCGGCGAGGTGACGTACGAGCGTGGTCAGGGTGGAGCGGCGGCTGCGGGGCAGCGCGAGCGCCTCCGGGTCGAGCGCGGCGAGGGCTTCCGGTGCGGGGAAGAGGTGGGTGAGGCCGCCCTCGGGGTCGTCGATGGGCTCACCGTGCGCGGTGACCAGGCGTGCGGCGTGGGTGCGGGCGGCGGCCGTGGAGACCTGCTGGCCAAGCACCGCGCGTACGGCGAACTCCGCCTCGTCGACCGTGCGCGGCACGCGACGCCCCGGGGCCTTGGCCACGAGGGGCGCGAGCAGCGGGTCGGCGCTCAGCTGTGCGTCGACGGCGACCGGGTCCGCGTCCAGGTCGAGCATGCGGCGGCAGCGGCTGATGGCGATCGTGAGGTCGCGCATGTCGGTGAGGCTGAGGCGGCAGGCGATGTGGTCCGGGGCGGGGGTGAGGGCGACGACTCCGTGGCCGTAGGGAAGACGGAGCGTGCGGCGGTAGGCACCGTCGCGCCACTCCTCGACGCCGGGTACGGCGGTGGCGATGAGGTGGCCGAAGAGGTTGTCGGGGTTGAGCGGGGCGCGGAAGGGGAGGCGGAGCGAGAGGGCGCCGGGGGCGGCTGCTTGGGGTACGGCCTTCCTGGGCGCGGCCTTCGGAACGCGGTCCCGCAGTTCACTGGGGGCCAGGGCGAAGACTTCGCGGACGGTGTCGTTGAAAGTGCGGATCGAGGCGAAGCCGGCGGCGAAGGCGACCTCCGCCATGGGCATCGGGGTCGTCTCGATGAGGAGGCGGGCGGTCTGGGCGCGCTGGGCCCTGGCCAGGGCGAGGGGGCCTGCGCCGAGTTCCGCGAGGAGCTGGCGTTCTACTTGGCGGGTGCTGTAGCCGAGGCGGGTGGCGAGGCCGGGAACGCCGTCGCGGTCGACGACTCCGTCGGCGATGAGGCGCATGGCGCGGGCCACGAGGTCGGCGCGCTGATTCCACTCGGGCGAGCCGGGGCTGCTGTCCGGCCGGCACCGCTTGCAGGCCCGGAACCCCGCCTGCTGGCAGGCTGCCGCGCTCGGATAGAAGCTCATGTTCTCGGGCTTCGGGGGGACGACGGGGCAGCTGGGGCGGCAGTAGATACGGGTGGTCAGAACTGCGGTGTAGAACCACCCGTCGAACCGGGCGTCCTTCGACTGCACGGCACGTACACAGCGCTCGGCGTCGGAGTGCATGGAGGGGGGCGGCGGGGCGGTGGTGCCGTGCTGGGCGGTGGGCATGCCTCAAGGATCGTGCATGGCGGGTGGAGGTGGCTGGCGAGAATCCGACATGGACCTGAGTGGTGGGGTGGGGTGCGGTGCTGGTCTGTCTGTGCGGGCGGGCGGGCGGGCCGCGGGGTTGTTCGGGCGGATGCACGGTTACGGGCGGGCGGGGGCAGGCCCGCCCCGGGGAAGTCCGCCGGGGGCCGGAACACTGCCGCCCCCGGCCGTTAGGCCGCCCGCAGCTTGCGCCAGACCGCCTTCGCTGCGTTGTGGCCCGACATGCCGTGGACGCCGGGGCCCGGCGGTGTCGCCGAGGAGCAGATGAAGACCGCCGGGTGCGCGGTGTTGTACGGGAAGAGGGAGGGCTTGGGCCGGAGCAGGAGCTGGAGGCCGCTCGCCGCGCCGCAGGCGATGTCACCGCCCACATAGTTCGCGTTGCGCGCGGCCATCGCGGGCGGGCCCGCGGTGGCGCGGGCGAGGACGCGGTCGCGGAAACCGGGGGCGAACCGCTCGAGCTGGCGCTCGATCGCGTCGGTGAGATCGCCCTCCCAGCTGTTCGGCACGTGGCCGTACGCCCAGAAGACCTGCTTGCCCGCGGGCGCGCGGGACGGGTCGACGAGGCTGGGCTGCACGGTGATCAGGAACGGCGCGTCGGGCGCGCGGTTCTCGCGCGACGCGGCGTTCAGCGCAGCCCCGATCTCCGCACTGCTCCCCCCGACCTGCACGGTGCCCGCCTCGCGCGCCTCCTTGGCCGTCCACGGGACGGGCCCGTCAAGGGCGTAGTCGATCTTGAAGACGCTCGCCCCGTAGCGATAGCGCTCGTAGCTCCGCCCCAGACCCGCGATCCGGGCCAGCGCGGTGGGCGACGTATCGAAGATGTACGCCCGCGCGGGCGGCAGATCGTCGAGCCGCTTGACCTCGTAGTCCGTGTGGACCTCGCCGCCGAGGTCCTTCAGATATGCCGTGAGCGCGTCCGAGATCGACTGTGAGCCGCCCCGCGCGACCGGCCAGCCGCGGGCGTGCGCGGCCAGCGCGAAGACCATGCCGACACCGCCCGTGGCGATCCCGCCGAGCGGCGCGATGACATGGGCGACGAGCCCGGAGAACAGCGCGCGGGCCCGGTCGTCACGGAAGCGCCGCATCAGCCAGGTGGACGGTGGAAGCCCGGCGAGGCCGAAGCGGGCGAGGGTCACGGGATCCTGCGGCAGGGCGGTCGACGGCAGCGCCATGAAGTCCTGCAGGACGGTGTCCCACTTGCTGATGAAGGGCTCGATGAGCCGCCGATACGCCCCCGCGTCCCGCGGCCCGAACGAGGCGGCCGTCTCGGCGACGGAGCGGGACAGCACGGCGGCGCTCCCGTCCGGGAAGGGGTGCGCCATGGGCAGCTGCGGCTGAAGCCACTCGAGGCCGTACCGATCGAGGGGCATGGTCCGGAACACGGGCGAATTGATGCCCAGCGGGTGTGCGGCGGAACAGGGGTCGTGCCGGAACCCGGGAAGCGTCAGCTCCTCGGTCCTCGCCCCGCCACCGACGGTGTCCCTGGCCTCGAACACGGCCACCGAGAAGCCGCGGCGGGCCAGCTCGACGGCAGCGGTCAGACCGTTCGGTCCCGCCCCCACGATGACGGCATCAAGCATCGACGGCACCTTCGGACTCCTTTGTCAGCCGATGGCCTCTGTCGCCCAGGATAGGCCGGGCCACCGACAGCGCCGTGGGCGCGGGTGTCCTCTGACGGGTGACGTGCTGGTTCCGCCGCGCTGACGCGGCTTCCGCCGAGTGGTTCGAGACGGGGTGCGAGGGCCTCGCGCGACGAACTGGCCCGGGTCCTCGACAAGTTCGGGCGCTGGGGCGCAGCTCTACGAGCCTGGGGCGCAGCTCTCTACGAGCCTGGTGCGCAGCTCTCTACGAGCCTGGTGCGGGGCGGTTCAGACTGCGGTCGACAGCAGCTCCACCACTCGGTCGACCGTCGCGGTGTCCCGGCCGGCCGTGAACGGCAGGGCGTTGCCACCCTCGATGCGGAAGGGCTCACCGGCGACGGTCAGATCGGCGCCTCCGGCCTCGGCGACCAGCAGCAGTCCCGCCGCGTGGTCCCAGGCGAGCTCCCAGGAGAAGGCGACCGCGTCCAACTCCCCCCGGGCGATGGCCAGATACTCGAGGCCCGCCGAGCCGCAGGGCCGCGGCGCGACGCCTGGGACCCGCAGTCCGAGGAGGGCGTGCTTCTGCTCGGGGGTGGTGAAGTCCGGGTGCGAGGTCGCCACCTCGATGACCTCCCCCGGCGAACCGGCCACCAGCCGCTCTCCGTCCAGCCAGGCGCCCTTGCCGCGCACCGCTACGGCCATCTCGTCGAGCGCCGGAGCGTACGTCCAGGAAGCGAGCACCTCGCCGCGCCACGCCAGCGCGATCAGCATGCAGAAGCCGGGGTCGCCGTGCACGAACTGCCGCGTGCCGTCGACCGGGTCGACGATCCACACCGGTGCCTCGCCGCGTATCGCCTCGTACGTCGAGGGGTCCGCGTGCACCGCTTCTTCCCCCACGACGACGGAGCCCGGGAGCAGCACGGTGAGCGCTGCTGTCAGCTGCTCCTCGGCGAGGCGGTCGGCCACCGTCACGAGGTCGTGCGGCCCGGTCTTCTGGACGACGTCCGCCTCGGCGAGCTGCCGGAACCGCGGCATGACCTCGGCTGCGGCGGCCTTGCGGAGGGCCTCTTCGACGTCGGATACGCCACGTACAAGAAAGTCTTCGATCTCTTCGATCATGCATCCATGAGAGCACGCCGGACTGACAATCCGTACGGCTCGGCGGTACGGGGCATGGATTCGAGATGAATCCCACGTGACCTGGCCCCGGACCCCCGCGCGCACCTCATCCCCCACAGCCTCACCTGCACGAACAGGCCCTCCCTGACCGAGTGAAATGCCACCACCACGGAACCGACATATGGTGCATTACATGGCGTAACGCCCTCCCTGGAGGCCCCTCACCCGCCGCCCCGCCCCGAAAGGGTCACCCATGCACCCCTCCCTCAACCCGGCCACACTGGCCGGGCTGCGTCGGCCGCGTCCGTATCCCGCCGTCTCGGTCCTGCTGCCGACCCACCGCAGGGAGCCGGACAACGCCCAGGACCCCGTGCGACTGCGCAACCTCGTCGCCGAGGCCAAGGACCGCCTGAAGTCCGACCCCGCCGTGGCCAGGGAGCACCGGATCGACGTGGCCGCGCAGCTGGACCGGGCCGTGGCGGAGATCGACCTCGTGCACGCCGAGGACGGGCTCGCCCTCTTCGCGGCCCCCGGGGAACACCAGGTGTGGTCGCTGGCCAGGACCGTGCCGTCGCGAGTGGTGCTCTCCGACACCTTCCTGACGCGCAACGTCGTCGCGGCCCAGGCAGCCGAGCGCCTGTACTGGGTCCTCGCCGTCTCCGCCGACCGCGTCACGCTGTGGAGCGGCACCCCGGAGCGGGTCACCGAGCACAAGGCGAACGGATTCCCGCTGACCAGGAGCCTCGACGACCCGGACGCCGAGCGCCAGGAGCGGATCGGCGACCTGCCGAGCACCTTCAGCGACGAGCAGACCCGCAAGTTCCTGCGCGAGGCGGACCTGGCCACGGCCAGTGTGCTCCGCGCCCATCCGCGCCCCCTGTTGGTGGCGGGGGAGGCCGCGGC
Organism: Streptomyces sp. A18; assembly: GCF_059026065.1. NCBI lineage: Bacteria > Bacillati > Actinomycetota > Actinomycetes > Kitasatosporales > Streptomycetaceae > Streptomyces > Streptomyces sp. A18. The sequence continues at coordinate 92,883 of NZ_JBWLKL010000012.1, forward strand.
GCTGTCCCTGCTCGAGGGCGCGGGCACGGTCATCAAGGAGGCCACTCGGGTGCCGCACGGCGGCCTCGCGCACGGCCCGGCGGAGGCGGTGTGGCAGGCGGTACGCCCCTTCCTCGCCACCCAGGAGAAGACCGAGATCGACTCCGTGGTCCGCGAGTTGGACACCGCTCAGGGGCGACGCCACTACGCCGCCGGGCTCGACGAGGTCTGGCAGAACGTGACCACCGACCGGGTCCGCCTCGTCGCGGTCGAGGACACCTACCAGGCGACCGTGCGCGACGACGGCGGACATCTGGTGCCCGCCGAGTCCGACGATCTCGACGCGGTGGACGACGTCGTCGACGACATCGTCGAGCGGGCCCTCGACACCGGCGCGCAGGTCCGTTTCGTACCCGAAGGCACGCTCGCCGACCGGGGCCGGATCGCCTGTGCCCTGCGGTACTGAAGCCTCCGCCACCCACCTCCGTCGCCCAGCACAGACAACCGCAAGCACCCGCGCAGACAACCGCAAGCAGCAGGGAAGGACCGCACCGAATGAACCCCATGCCGCCCCGCGGAAAGCGGCGCCCCGCACGCCGCGGGCCCGCGGTGTCCACCGCCGTCGCGCTCGCCGCCACGGTGACGGCCGCCGCCGCCCTCGTCTCGTGCAGCACCGACAGCGACGGCCCGTCGGCCGAGGAGAGCCGGACGGTCAGCGAGAGGCCCACGGCCCCCGACGCGTCGTCGTTCTCGGAGAAGACCGCGTCCCCGCTGAAGTCGAAGGCCTCGGAGGCCGCCGAGTCGGCCCGTGCGTCGGCATCCGAGGCGGAAGCCTCCGCATCGAAGCGCGCGGACGAGTTCGAGGCGTCCGTGTCCGCCGACACGGAGCGGGCCAACCAGGCAGCCGAGAAGGCGCTGAAGGGCGTGGACGGGCGGGGCAACGCGATGTCCGACGTCTCGATGACGGGCAAGCCGCGCTCCGAGACCGGCGGTGTGCTCGCCTCCGTGGTGACCTTCACCAACAGGACCGACGAGACGGCGGACTTCGCCGTGCAGGTCGATTTCCTGGACTCCTCGGGCAAGATCGTGGAGACCCGCTACGTCGGCACGGAGAATCTCGAACCGGGCAAGCGGGCCCAGCGGTACGCCATCAGCCACGAGCCCCCGGAGCCGAAGCTCTCCGCGAAGCTGGTCAAGGCCCAGCGGTACTGAGCCCCGACCGGCCGGCAGGCGCTCTCAGAAGTCCACGGCGTCGCGGACGAGCGGGCACGTCATGCAGTGCCCGCCGCCGCGACCGCGGCCGAGTTCGGCGCCGACGATGGTGATGACCTCGACGCCCGCCTTGCGCAGCAGTGTGTTGGTCTGGGTGTTGCGGTCGTAGGTGAAGACGACGCCCGGCTCCAGGGCGACGGCGTTGTTGCCGCTGTCCCACTGCTGCCGCTCGGAGGCGTAGACGTCCCCGCCCGTCTCGATCACGCGCAGTTGGGGCAGGCCCAGCGACTTGGCGACCACGTCGACGAACGTACGCGAGCCCTCGTCCGTGATCTCCACGCCCGCCGGCTTGTCGCTGGGGCGCAGCGTGAAGGAGTGCACGCCGTCCATGATCTTCGGGTAGAGCGTGACGATGTCGCGGTCGGCGAAGGTGAAGACGGTGTCGAGGTGCATCGCGGACCGCAGCTTGGGCATGCCGGCCACGATGACCTGCTCGGCGGCGCCGTTCTTGAACAGCGCCGCGGCGACCTGTGTGATGGCCTGCCGCGAGGTGCGTTCGCTCATGCCCATCAGGACGACGCCATTGCCGACCGGCATGATGTCGCCGCCCTCGAACGTCGCCTGGCCCCAGTCGAGTTCCGGATCTCCCCACCACACCGTGGCGCCGGTGAAGTCGGGGTGGAACTGGTAGACGGCCTTCATCAGAAGCGTCTCGTCGTGGCGGGCGGGCCAGTACAGCGGGTTGAGCGTGACGCCTCCGTACAGCCAGCACGTGGTGTCGCGGGTGTAGAGGGTGTTCGGCAGCGGCGGCATCAGGTATTCGCGTACGCCGGTGGATTCGCGCACGAGGGCGACGTACCCGGAGCGGAACTCGTCCGGCAGGTCCGCTGTGGCCAGGCCTCCGATGAGGTACTCGGCGAGCTGTCGGGGCTCCAGCGTCTCCAGGAAGGCGCGGGTGTCGTCGATGAGTCCGGGGCCGACCTCGTTCGCGGTGATCTTCCGGTCCAGGAGCCAGGTCCTTGCCTCGGGGATCGCCATGGTCTGGGCGAGCAGGTCGTGCAGTTCCACGACCTCGACGCCGCGCTGCTGCAGCTTGATGACGAAGTCGGCGTGGTCGCGCTGGGCGTTCTCCACCCACATGACGTCGTCGAAGAGCAGGTCGTCGGCGTTGGTGGGGGTCAGCCTGCGGTGGGCGAGCCCCGGCGCGCAGACCAGTACCTTGCGCAGCCTGCCGACCTCGGAGTGGACACCGAACGTCGGTACGGCGGGAGTGTCGTGGCTGGTCACGGTGCGCCTTTCGGTCGGGACAGTGGGGTTCGGGGCCGGTCAGAGCTGGATCCAGCCCGCCGCGAGAGCGATCACGCCCACGACGGCGCCCGCGATCGAGACGGCGCAGATGACGGCCTCGCGCGGGGAGAACAGGCGCCGGTGCTGTTCCCGCCTGGCCTTGATGAACAGCAGGGTCGCGGGGGCGTAGAGGATGAAGGAGACCAGGACGAACTTGAGCCCGGCGGCGAACAGCAGGAACGCCGTGTAGAGCGTGGCGATCAGCGCGATCACGAGTTCCTTGCGGGTGCTCCGCCCGGCGACCTTCCCGTCCTCGTTCCCGGCTCCGAGGGCGATCTTGACGGCGAAACCGGCCGCGAGCAGGAACGGGATGAGGCTCAGCGCGCTGGTGAGGTCGAGCGCGAAGTTGAACGCGTCGTCGGAGAACATCGTGACGACCAGAACGACCTGGCTCAGGGCGGTGGTCATCAGGAGCGCGGGGACCGGCACGTCCTCGGATGTGGCCTTCCGCAGGAAGCGGGGCATGTCGTCGTCCTTCGCGGCGACGAAGAGCACTTCCGCGGCCATCAGCGTCCAGGCGAGGTAGGCGCCGAGCACGGAGACGATGAGCCCGACGCTGACGAAGACCTTGCCCCAGGTCCCGACGGCCTCCTCCAGGACCCCCGCCATGGAGGGCTGGCGCAGCTCGGCGATCTCGGCCATCGGCATGATGCCGTACGACACCATGGTGACGGAGGCGAAGACGGCGAAAACGCTGAGGAAGCCAAGGACGGTGGCCCGTCCGACGTCCTCGCGGCGCTTGGCGTGCCGGGAGTAGACGCTCGCGCCCTCGACCCCGAGGAAGACGAAGACCGTGGCGAGCATCGTGCCGCGCACCTGGTTGAACAGCGATCCCGCGTAGTCGGCGCCGCCGAAGTTGTCGGCGAAGACGGACGGCTTGAAGAAGAAGAGCGCCAGGATGACGAAGACGAGGATGGGCACGATCTTGGCGACGGTGACGATCCTGTTGATCGCCGCCGCTTCCTTGACCCCGCGCCGGATCAGCAGGAAGAACGCCCACAGGCCGAGCGAGGAGAGGACGACGGCGAGCACGGTGTCTCCCTCACCGAGGCTCGGCCAGATGGCGCCGACGGTCGACATGATGAGCACCCAGTAGGTGACGTTGCCGACGCAGGCGCTGGCCCAGTAGCCGAAGGCGGAGAAGAAGCCGAGGTACTCGCCGAACCCTGCCTTCGCGTAGGCGTAGACACCGGCGTCCAGATCCGGCCTGCGCACGGCGAGGGTCTGGAAGACGTACGCGAGCATCAGCATGCCCGTACCTGCGATGGCCCAGGCGATCAACGCACCCGCGACACCGGTCTCCTGGGCGAACCGCCGGGGCAGCGAGAACACCCCCGCGCCGACCATCGAGCCGACGACCATCATCGTCAGCGTCATGAGTGTCAGTTTGACGGCCGGTGATGCGCCGGCGGTGGCCTGGTCACTCGTCTCAGCGTGGCTCATGAACTCCTCGTCCTGTGCGGGAATCTATCCCTGGTGGGTCGAGTTGTCCTGATATGAAATCGCAGGCCGACGGTGTTCGCGATTCGGCAAGGCCCGGAGGATGCACAGTGCACGGTGAGTACAAGGTCCCCGGCGGCAAGCTCGTCGTCGTGGATCTGGAGGTCGAGGGCGGCGTGCTGCGGCACGTGCGGGTGGCGGGGGACTTCTTCCTCGAACCTGACGAGGCGTTCGACGCCCTGAGCCGTGCTCTGGAGGGCGCCCCCGCCGACACCGACGCTGCGGGCCTGGCCACCCGCATCGACGCGGCGCTCCCCGAGGGCACGGTGATGTACGGGCTGACCTCGGAGGGCGTGGGCGTCGCGGTGCGCCGCGCTCTCGCGCACGCCACGGACTGGACCGACTACGACTGGCAGCTGATCCACGAGGCCCCGCAGTCCCCCGCCCTGCTCATGGCCCTGGACGAGGTGCTCACCGAGGAGGTCGCCGCCGGGCGCCGCCCGCCGACGCTGCGCGTCTGGGAGTGGGAGTCCCCGGCGGTCGTCATCGGCAGCTTCCAGTCCCTGCGCAACGAAGTGGACCAGGAGGGCACCGCGCGGCACGGCATCGAGGTGGTGCGCCGGATCAGTGGCGGCGGCGCCATGTTCTGCGAGCCGGGCAACGCCATCACGTACTCGCTCTCGGTCCCGGACTCCCTCGTGCAGGGCCTGTCCTTCGCCGACAGCTACGCCTATCTGGACGACTGGGTGCTGGACGCCCTCGGCGACATGGGCATCAAGGCGTGGTACCAACCGCTCAACGACATCGCCACCGACGCCGGAAAGGTCGCGGGCGCCGCCCAGAAGCGGGTCGTCGGCGGGCACGGCGCCGTGCTGCACCACGTGACGATGTCGTACGACATCGACGCGGAGAAGATGGTCGAGGTGCTCCGCATCGGCCGCGAGAAGCTCTCGGACAAGGGCACGAAGAGCGCGAAGAAGCGCGTGGATCCACTGCGCCGCCAGACGGGCCTGCCGCGCGAGGCGGTGATCGAGCGGATGCTCGACTCCTTCCGCGCGCGGTACGGCCTGACGACGGGCAAGGCCACGGACGAGGAGATGGCCAGGGCCCGGGAGCTCGCCCGGACGAAGTTCAGCTCGCCGGAGTGGACGGCGCGGGTGCCGTAGGCCTGGCCGGGCTCGTGTCGTCCGCCGCGCTCCGCTGCCAGGCGGTGGTGCCGATGCGGCCGGTGTTGCCGAGGTCGATCCGGCCCTCCGGGGTCACGGTGCCGGGCCGGGTGCCCGGCGCCGGGGTGACCGACAGATAGGTGCCGCTGACGGCGGTCGTGGTCGTGTCGGTGACGGTGTTGCGCCAGACGAGGACGGTGTAGGCCTCCTCGCCCCGCTTGAGCGAGACGGGGTGCGGACCCGGGTCGTCCATCCGTGTGACGGGCTCGGGCCCTTCGAGGATCTGTACGTCGAGGGGTTCGCGGTGCTCGTCGAGGACCCGCAGCTTCGGGTAGCCGTTCAGGCGGTAGGTGTCCTTGCCGCAGTTGGTCACGGTCACGCTCATCGCGCGCAGCCCCATGGCAGGGTTGACCATGCCCGCCTCGATACGGGCTCCGGACGCGGGGCAGGAGGACGAGGGCGCGTCGGGCACTTCCGGCGATCCCGTCCCGACGGACCCCGACGGCGAGTCAGGACCGAGCGAGGCGGACATCCCGTCGTCCGCCGCACTGGGCGCCCCACCCTGCGTAGGCGTCGACGCCGTACGCCCGGGATCCGCCTCCCGCTCCAGTTCCTCCGAGAGCCCGCACCCGGAGGCGAGCAGGACCACGGCCGAGAGGACGGCGACATGTCTGAACGGTATGACGGTCACGCGGAGATCATGCCATGGCCACAGTTTCCCCTTATCTGCCTCTTTGAGTTCTCATACTCATGCCCTCCTGGCACCTACGGAGTCGCGTTGCGTGCCGCCACAAGGCCCGACTCGTAGGCGAAGACGACCAGTTGAGCCCTGTCACGCGCACCGAGCTTCGTCATCGCCCGGCTCACATGCGTCTTCGCCGTGAACGGGCTGATCACCATGTGCGTGGCGATCTCCTCGTTCGTCAGTCCGCGCGCGGCCAGCGCGGTGACCTCTCGCTCGCGGCGGGTGAGGGTCTCCAGACCCGGCGCGGTGGCCCGGTCCGGCGGCCGGGCGACGAACTCGCCGATCAGCCTGCTGGTCACGGAGGGTGAGAGCAGAGAGTCCCCGCGCGCGACGATCTCGATGCCGTGCAGCAGGTCGGCGGGCTCCGTGTCCTTGAGCAGAAACCCGCTCGCCCCGGCGCGCAGCGCGTCGAAGACGTACTCGTCGAGTCCGTAGTTGGTGAGGATCACGACGCGTACGCCGCCGAGGCGGGGGTCGGCGGCGATCCGCCGTGTCGCCTCGATCCCGGTCATCACCGGCATCTGTACGTCTATGAGCGCCACGTCCGGCACGCACTCCCGCACGAGGGCGACCCCGCGCTCACCGTCGGCGGCCTCCCCCACCACCTCAATCCCGTCTTCGGCCTCCAACAGCGCACGGAACCCCGCCCGCATCAAGGCCTGATCGTCGACGAGCACCACCCGAATCACACGCCCTCCCCCGGGCGCCCGACATCAGCGGCCACCCCCCACTCGACGGGCGCCCCAGCCTCCGCGGGCAGCACCCCCGAGGACGCGCCCGAGTGCACACCGGACGCCCACGCCCCATCGCCCAGCGGTAGTTCAGCCCGCACAAGGAATCCCCCCTCGCCCCTCGGCCCCGCCCGCATCGTCCCGCCCAGGGATGCGACCCGCTCCCGCATCCCCGTGATACCCGTCCCCTCCGCCGGAGGCCGTGCCGCGTCGGCGACCCCGTCGTCCTCCACCCGCACCCCCAACACCCGCTCCCCGTAGTCGAGTCCGACCGTCACCTTGGCGGAGGCTCCCGCATGGCGTGCCGCGTTGGTGAGGCCTTCCTGCACGATGCGGTACGCGGCACGCTCCAAGTCACCCGACAAGGCACGCTCGTGGCCCTCCACCGCCAGCTCCACGGCGAGCCCCGCGGCCCGCGCGCGCTCGACGAGCAGGGCCGGGCTCCCCGCAGGCTCGTCCGTGCGCAACACGGTGAGCGTGGACCGCAGTTCGCGCATCGCCTCGCCGCTCGCCTCCTGGATGGCGAGCAGCGCGGGCGGTATCTCCTCGCCCCGCTTGCGGGCGAGGTGGACGGCGACCCCTGCCTGGAGCTTGACGATCGAGATGCTGTGCGTCAGCGAGTCGTGCAGTTCACGCGCGATCCGCAGCCGCTCCTCGCCCGCCCTGCGCAGTGCCGCTTCCTCACGGGTCCGCTCGGCCTCCAGGGCCCGCTGCTCGGTCTGACGGAGATACGCCTGCCAGTTCTTGTCGGCGAGGCCGGTGACGAGGGCGCACAGGAACCAGCCCGCCAGCAGCGATGTCCACTGCACGACGTCGCCCGCCGCCTCCCCCGCCACCGCGAAACCGATGAGGAACACCCCGGCGGCAGCGGCGGCGACACCCCGGTGGCCCGCGCGCGCAGCCGTATGCACGGCCGCCACCACGGGGATCGCCGCTACGCTGCTCGCGCCCGCGTACAACACCTCGCCGAGCAGGCACGCCGTGGTGAACGCGAGCACGGCGCGCGGCGCCGCCCGGTGTGCGGCGAGGGCAAGCGAACCTGCCCCTATCAGGGCGTAGTCGACGAACCCCGCACTGCCGCCCCGCAGACCCGCAGCGACCGCGACGATCACGCCCACCACGACCGCGAGCACCGCGTCACCGACCCACGCCTGCCGCACCCGGCTCCGCACCTGACTGCGCACCCGATCGCGCACGTTCACCTGCCCCGCCGCGCTCCCCGTCCGGTCCACCACCATCGCCGCCCCCGCATCACTTGCATCCCCCGCATCGGCGCATCCCCCGCCGTGTTCAGAACCATAGATCTCGCCACTGACAAACCGCGTCACCCCAGCAGACCGTTCTCGCGCTACTCCCCGCGTAGTAGTCGCGGACGAGCACGGCCCCGGCGACGTAGCCCCAACTGCCTTCCGCCGGACGACGACCCGAGGCACCCGGCGCCCCGACCATCGGAGCCATGGCAACCTTTCGATACACCGACTCCGTACTTCCGAAATCCGCGAGCGGCAGGACCGCCGAGGCCTACGCGCAGATGGCCGGCGACTTCGGCATCGCCGAGCCCGCGCCGCTCGTCGCGCTCTCACCGGCGCCCGAACTGTTCACCGCGACCTGGGCCTTGCTCCGCGAGTCCCTGCTCGTCGGCGGTGACGACGCCTTCGGCAGCGGGGGTACCACCCGCACCGCCCGGGAGCTGGTCGCCTTGGGCGTCTCGCTCGCCAACCGCTGCCCGTTCTGCGTGAGCGCGCACTCGGTGATGCTGCACGCCACCGGCGACCACCGCGTCGCCGAGCGTGTACTGCGCGGCGAGCAGCCCGAGGACCCGGCCCAGGCGCGGCTGCTCGCCTGGAGCAAGGCCACCCGGACTCCGCAGGCACCGGAGCTCGTCGCGCCGCCGTTCCCGCGCGCCCATGCCCCGGCCCACATCGGCACCGCGCTCACCTTCCACTTCATCAACCGCGTCGCGTCGTCGCTGATCACCGAGGGCATGCTGCCCTGCAACGCACAGCGCTTCCGGGCGGTGCGCTCGATCGGCGGCCGCACCCTGCAGAAGGCCGTCCGCCGTTCCTTCACCTCCGGCGACTCGCTGGCCCTGCTCGACGACCCGCAGCCCGGCCCCGCCTGGGCCGCCAGCACGCCCATCGGTTCCGCGTACGCCGCACTGCGTACCGCGGCGGAGATGGGCAAGGGCCTGCTCGACGAGACCGACCAGGCCCTCGTGCGGGCGACGGTCGCCGCGTGGGACGGGACGCATCCGCCGATCACCTGGGACGCCCTGCCCGACCGCGCGTCCCGCCCGGGGGCACGCCTCGCGCTGCTGGCAGCGCTCGCGCCCTACCGCATCACCGACGAGGACGTGGCGGCCTGGAAGAAGCCGCCCTTCAGCGACCACTGCTTCGTGCACCTGATCGCGTACGGCGCGTTCACGGCGGTCGACCGCATCGAGAGCACCCTCGCGGCGCACCACTCCGCGTACTACGCAAAGGAGACGTCATGACCACATCGGCTGACACGCAGACCCCCAACTCCCGCCAGTCCATGGTCTGGAACGGCCCGGTGGGCGCCCATTGGGCCACGCACCACGACCGCTACGACACGATGCTGTCCGGAGTGAGCGACGCTCTCTTCGAAGCCGCCGCCATCGGCTCGGGCGACCGGGTCCTGGACATCGGCTGCGGTGCGGGCGTCACCACGCGCATCGCGGCCCGCCGAGCCGCGCACGGCCATGCGGTGGGCGTCGACATCTCGGCCCCGCTCCTCGACCGCGCCCGTGCGAGCACGGAGGCCGACGGCATCACGAATGCCGCGTACGAGCAGGCCATCGCCCGCGCGCTGCGTCCCGGCGGGCGGCTGGTGTTCGTCTGCCCGCAGCCCGTGGACCAGGAAACGGAGGAGTCCCGGACGCTCGGCCTCTTCGCCAAGCTTCTCGCGAAGGAGGACGGGCCCGAGGACGACCGGCCAGATGAGGACGGCCCGGAGGACCTATCGAGCGAGGCTGCGGCCGACGCCACCGCCGCCCGCACGGCGATGGCCTCGCTCTCGGATCCGGCCCGTATCCACGAGGCACTGACCGCCTACGAGGATGTGACGGTGACCCCCGTGACGGTCGAGGCTGTGTGGGGCCAAACCCCGGCGGACGCAGTCGACTTCATCCTGTCGCGCGCGCCGGGCCGCGCGATATCCGCGGCGACGCGGGCCTCCCTGGAGGCAGTGTTCCAGCCGCACGCCACCGAGTACGGCGTGCGGATGCGGGCGGGGGTGTGGCTGGTGACGGCAGCGCGCCCGGCCTGAGCCGTCGCACCCTGCCCCCGTCCCCCGCCGAAGCCACGAACGCCCGACCATCGCCGCCGAGGCCGAAGCCTCCCGCCCTGCCTAAGCCCGCCGGCCTCCCCGCCCCCGACCCGCCATCAGCCCCACGTACACGACCAGCGCGGAAGCAAGGCCGATCGCCCACCCGTAGTCCGCGAGCGGCTTCAGGAACGGGATCAGTCCGTCTTCGGGGAACGGTCCCTTCCCCGGCGCCGAGTGCGAGCCGCCCACGGCGAGTACACCTCCGACCACAAAGGCGGCGACGGCCCGCAGATTCCACCCGGCGGTGTACCAGTAGCGCCCCTCGGGGCGGTACAGGTCGGCAAGGTCGAGGGCCGTGCGGCGGATCACCCAGTAATCGGCGATCAGGATGCCCGCGACCGTTCCGAGCAGTCCGCCCACGACGCCCAGCCAGACGAAGATGTAGAGCTCGGGCGTCTCGATCAGCTTCCACGGGAAGATGATCACGCCCACGACGCCGGTGATCAGCGCGCCCGTACGGAAGTTGATGAATTTCGGGGCGAGGTTCGCGAGGTCGTACGCGGGTGAGACCACGTTCGCAGCGATGTTCACGGAGACCGTGGCGACCAGGACCGTCACCAGTGCGTAGAGGAGCCCGAATACGTTGTCGGCTTTGGCGGCCAGGTCGACGGGCTCCCAGATCGGCTCCCCGTACACCGCCTGCGAGCCGGAAGTGACAAGGACGGAGAGGAGGGCGAACGCGGTCATGGTGGTCGGCAGGCCGAGGGTCTGGCCCCACACCTGCGCCCGCTGGCCCTTCCCGAACCGGGTGAAGTCGGGGATGTTCAGGGACAGCGTGGACCAGAAGCCGATCATGCCCATCAGTGCGGGGAAGAACACCGGCCAGAAGTCGCTGCCCCAGCCCAGCGTGGACGGCTGGTCGAGCAGCGGGCCGAAGCCTCCCGCCTTGTCCGCGATCCATACGAGGAGCACGACGGCGCCGACGAGCACGAAGGGCGCCGCCCAGTTCTCGAAGCGCCGCAGCGCCTCCATCCCCCGGTAGATGATGGCCAGTTGGAGGGCCCAGAAGAGTACGAAGCAGAGCCACAGCGGCCACGGGTAGCCGCCGATCTGCGACTCGTCGCTCCACGCCCCGTCGAAGGCCTTGTTGAGCAGGACGTAGATCCCCTGGCCGCCGATCCAGGTCTGGATGCCGAACCAGCCGCAGGCCACGGCGGCGCGGATCAGCGCGGGCAGGTTCGCGCCGCGCAGGCCGAAGGAGGCGCGGGCCAGGACGGGGAAGGGGATGCCGTATTTGGGACCCGCGTGTCCCGTCAGAAGCATCGGAAGGAGCACGATCACGTTGGCGGCCGCGATGGTGAAGACGGCTTGGCGCCAGTCCATGCCGAGCGCGACCAGGCCCGAAGCAAGCGTCCAGGACGGGATGTTGTGGGCCATGCCGATCCACAGGGCGGCGAAGTTGTAGGTGCCCCAGTGGCGTTCGGCGACGGGGATGGGTTTGAGGTCGTCGTTGGCGAAGCGGCTGTTCTCCGGGAAGGCGCCGGGGAGTAGTTCGACCCGGCCGTCGTCGGCAACGGTCTGTGATGTCCCGCCCGGCTCCGCGTCGGCAGGCCCCGTGGGGACGCTGCCGGTCACCAGGCGGCCGGATCGGTCTGCGGCACACGTCCGAAATCCATGCCCAGGCTCCTTACTCGGGTCAACACGGTCAACACAGGTCAGGTACTGGTGTTGGTACTGATACCGGTAGGTGCTGGAGAGCCTTCAGATCCGGCCTCCTCGCCAGTTTCCCCGACTGGCGGCGCCGACAATCCTGCTCCCGGTAGGCCTGATCGCGCCAGCGGCGTGTCCCAACTACCTTGGTCCCCGTGATCAATCGCGGTTCGCCGCTGTCACCGAATGCCGGCGGCACCGACACAGGCATCGACACACGCATCGACAAAGGAATCGGCATCATCGGCATCGGAGGAGGAGCGTCGTGAGCCACGGGAACCCATCGCCTGTTCCCCGCCATCCGGACCACGAGTCCGACGCCTCTCGTGGCGGTGCCTCGCTCCCCCGTCAGGCCCAACAGCCGCCGCAGAGCAGCCACATGATCGTGTGCGGTGACGACGCGCTCGCCGAACGGCTCGCCGCCGAGCTGCGCTCGGTGTACCGCGAGCGTGTGACGGTAGTCGTCCCTTCCGCGGCGTCGGTCGACGGCGCGCGGGCCGGGTCGGCCGGCCGGGCGCGGGCCACCGCTCTCCTGGGCCGGATGCAGGCCGTCGTGGCGCGCGCTGCCGGTACGGCCAACGGCGGCGGTGACGGGGTGCCCCCCGAAGTGCCCCGCGTCCTCGAGGCACCGGAGCCCGACGAGGCGGCGCTCGTCGAAGCGGGCGTGCGCGACGCCGCCGCGCTCGCGCTGGTGTATGACGACGACGAGACGAACATTCATGCCGCGCTCGTCGCCCGCCGTCTCAACCCCCGCCTGCGGATCGTGATCCGGCTCTACAACCGCAAGCTGGGCCAGCACCTGGAAGAACTCCTCGACCAGGCCGCCGCGGTCGCTTCCCCCGGCCTGGACCCGACGGAGGTGAACGCCTCCACCACCGTCCTCTCCGACGCCGACACCGCGGCTCCCGCCCTGGCGGCCACCGCCATCGCCGGCACCAGCAAGGTCGTCCAGGCCGACGGACTGCTCCTGCGCGCGGTGGAACGCGACCCGCCGGGCCGCGGGCGGGTCACCGACCCCGGTCTGTGCACGCTCGCCCTGCTCTCGTCGACCACCAACGACCCTGCGGGAGCGGAGGGTTCGGACGACGGCGGGCAGGACGGCCCCCTGCTGCTGCCCGACGACAGCACGGTCACCACGGCCACCGGCCGGGCACCGTGGTGCTGGAAGCCGTCTCGCACGCCGGGCCCGACCGGCCGCCCGGACCCCTGGCCGGGCGCGGACTTCCACTCGGCTCGCTCTTCTCGCCCCGCCTGCGCTGGACGGTGGCCGGGCTCATGGCCTGTGTCCTCGGCCTCGCGGTGGCGAACTGGCGGACGAGCGATGCCCACCCCCTGCACGCCGCCTACCTGACCCTGCTCGACCTGTTCGCCATCGACGACCCCGCGCTCGGCGAATCCACCTCCCGTCAGATCCTGCAACTCCTGGCCGGTCTGGCCGGGTTGCTGCTCCTTCCGGTACTTCTCGCTGCCGTACTGGAGGCGTTGGGCACGTTCCGCACCGCCTCCTCCCTGCGCCGCCCGCCCCGTGGCCTCTCCGGGCACGTGGTCCTGCTCGGCCTCGGCAAGATCGGCACCCGCGTCCTGGCCCGCCTGCGCGAACTCGGCATCCCCGTCGTGTGCGTGGAGGAAGACCCCGAAGCGCGCGGCATCCCCCTCGCCCGGCGCCTGCGCGTCCCGACGGTCGTCGGCGACGTCACGGACGAAGGCGTCCTGGAAGCCGCCAAGATCCATCGCGCGCACGCGCTGCTCGCCCTCACCAGCGTCGACACCACCAACCTCGAAGCCGCCCTGTACGCCCGCTCGGTCAAGCCGAACGTGCGCGTGGCCCTCCGGCTGTACGACGACACGTTCGCCACCGCCGTCTACCGCACCCTGCGCGCCGCCCACCCGCAGGCCCTCACGCGCAGCCGCAGCGTCACCACCCTCGCCGCCCCCGCGTTCGCCGGAGCCATGATGGGGCGCCAGATCCTGGGCGCGATTCCTGTGGAGCGGCGGGTGCTGCTGTTCGCCGCCCTCGACGTCGCCGGACACCGCCAGTTGGAGGGGCGGACCATCGCCGAGTCGTTCCGTCCCGGGGTCCTGCGGGTCATCGCCCTGGACTCCACCGCACCGGACGAACGGCTCCCGGACCTGACGGCACCCCGCCCGGACGACGGCGCCGACCACCCGGCAGGCCTCGTCTGGGACCTCCACCCCGGTTACGTACTGCGCTCCCAGGACCGCGTCGTCCTGGCCGCCACCCGGCAGGGTCTGGCCGAACTGCTCGGTCGACGTACGCAGAGCAGGACCGGTTAGGCCGAAACGCAGACCGGCATCAAAGGACCGTAAAGATTGCCGGATCACGGCAATGTGCGCCCTGCGTCCCGCGTGCGACGATCCCCACCTCACCGAGACATCCGGCAAGTGGGGAGGTGCTCCGGTGACCGTCTTTCTGGGTCTCGGCATCGCGGGAATCGCGCTGCTCGTCCTCGCCCTCGTCTTTGACGGGGTTCTTGAAGGACTCTTCGACGGCGTGGGGGTCCTTGACGGACTCTTCGACGGGCTGCTTTCCCTGCCCGTCGTCGCCGGCTTCGTGTCCATGCTCGGCTTCGGCGGTGCGATCGTGCTCGGCACGACCGGGCTCGGCGCCGGCGCCGCCACCGCTGTCGGCGGAGCCGTCGGCGTGGGAGCGGGCTGGCTGACATGGAAGTTCAGCCGCGCCCTGATGCGGGATCAGACCGCGGCAACCCCACGGGGAACCGACCTCGTGGGCACCGCGGGGGCCGTCGTCACCGCCATACCGGCCGACGGCTACGGCGAAGTGCTGCTCCAACTGGCCGGTCAACCCGTGAAGTTCGCGGCCAAGAGCGCCGTGGCCGTCACCCGCGGTTCCGAGATCTGGGTCGAGGCGGCCCTTTCGCCGACCTCGGTCGCGGTCCGTCCCGTGCAGCGCTGACCCGCGACCACCTGGACCGCGCCCACGCCACACCCATGCCCTGACCCGCGCCCGCACCTAGGGGCGCAGGTACACAACACCCACGTACCACCGGGGGAATTCACCATGAGTCCAGTCCTGACCGCCGTCATCGGAGTTGTCGTACTCCTCGTGCTGCTCGCGCTCGTCGTCGTGACCCGCTACAAGGTCGCCGGGCCCAGTGAGGCCTTCATCGTGACCGGGCGGCGCGGCAAGAAGTCCACCGACCCCGACACCGGAAGGATCTTCACCGACAACAGCGGCCAGAAGGTCGTCGTGGGCGGCGGCGTCTTCGTCGTGCCGTTCGTCCAGCAGAAGTTCACACTCGACCTCTCCTCACGGCACATCCCGATCGCGGTGCGCGGCGCGGTCACGCTGCGCGGCGTGAAGGCGAACCTGGAGGGCGTCGCGATCGTCAAGGTCGGCGGCACCGAGGACTCCATACGCGCCGCGGCGCAACGGTTCCTCGCCCAGCAGGGCGGCATCGTCGGCTTCACCCAGGAAGTGCTCTCCGGCGCGCTGCGCTCCATCGTGGGCCGGATGTCGGTGGAGGACATCATCCGTGACCGTGCCGCCTTCGCCGGGCAGGTCGCGGAGGAGGCCGAGGCAAGCCTGTCCGGGCAGGGGCTGGTGCTCGACGCCTTCCAGATCCAGGACATCACCACCGAGGGCTCCTACCTGGAGGACCTCGGCCGCCCCGAGGCCGCCCGCGCCAAGCAGGAGGCGGACATCGCGGAGGCCGTGGCCCGCCGTGCCGCCGAGCAGGCCCGGCTGAAGGCCGAGGAGGAGATCGCGGTCGCCCAGCGGACCTTCTCCCTCAAGCAGGCCGAGATCAAGGCCGAGACGGACGAGGCGTCCGCCCGCGCCGGAGCCGCGGGACCGCTCGCCGAGGCCGCCCGCCAGCAGGAGGTCCTCACCGAGCAGGAGAAGGTCGCCCAGCGGCAGGCCGCCCTGACCGACCGCGAGCTCGACACCAAGATCCGCAAGCCCGCCGACGCCGCCCGCTACCAGGCCGAGCAGGAGGCCGAGGCCCGCCGCGTCTCGCTGGTCAAGCAGGCCGAGGCGGACGCCGACCGGGCCCGCCTGACCGGTGAGGGCGAGAAGGCGCAGCGTGCCGCGCTCGCCGACGCCGTACGCCTGGAGGGCGAGGCCGATGCCGCCGCGATCGGCGCCAAGGGAGCCGCCGAGGCGGAGGCGATGCACAAGAAGGCCGACGCGTTCGCCCAGTACGGGGACGCGGCGGTGCTGCAGATGCTCGTCGAGGTGCTGCCCAGTGTCGTGGCCAAGGCGTCCGAGCCGCTCGGCGCCATCGACAAGATGACCGTGATCTCCACGGACGGCGCGAGCTCGCTCTCCCGCACGGTCGCCGACAACGTCGCCCAGGGTGTCGAACTCCTCAGCTCCACCACGGGAGTCGACGTCGCCGAACTCCTCAAGGGCATCACCGGCGGCATGTCCTCCGCCCCCGCGGATTCGGCCCCCGCCAAGCTCAACGGCAGGATCGACGTCACGGACTGACCCCACGATGGCCTGCCGGTCACGGGGCCCGCCGTTGGCGAAGGGCCTCGACCGGCTGGGCGGAGGGGATACACACGAGACGCCCGTCCTTGGTGGTGAGCCGCCCGCGTCGCGCTGGTCGGTGAGGGAGCAACCAGTCGCTCGGCAGAACACCTCCGCTCAATTCGGCGCCTTGCCGTACGACGTCCAGGGCCGGAGTTTCTCGGGGTTCCGTATCGCCCACAAGCGTGTGATCCGGTCGCCCACGATGTCGAAGGCCAGCACCGACGTGGTGACGGCGTCGTGCTGGACCACCAGGCCGGGCTGGCCGTTGACCGTGCGCTCAAGGATCGTCTGGTCGAACGCCTGACCGTCGATGACGACGGAGACTGCGACCAGGTAGCGCGCGATCTCCTCGCTTCCCACGAGGGGCCGGGGCGCGGTGTTGACCAGTCCTCCGCCGTCGGCAAGTGCCGTGGCATCGGGGTCGAGGAGAGCGATCAGCGCGGCGATGTCCTTGGTTTCCCAGGCGTGCCTGAAGTCCCTGACGACGGTGGCGCGCCGGGCCGCCGGAGTCGCGGGTTCCTGCGAGGCACGCGTGCGGCGGCGCGCCGATGAGGCCAGCTTGCGGCATGCCGCCGGGCTGCGCCCGACGACCTCGGCCACTTCCGCGAAGGAGTAGCGGAAGACGTCGTGCAGGATGAAGGCGACGCGCTCGGCCGGGGTCATCGATTCGAGTACGACGAGGAAGGCCATGCTGACCGACTCGTCGAGAGTGACCCGGTCGGCCGGATCGGCGGTCGCGCCGCCCTGCCGCCCGCCGGCCCACTCCGTGCGATCGGGCAGCGGCTCCGGGATCCATTCCCCCACGTAACTCTCGCGCCTGGCCCGCGCCGAGCGGAGCTGGTCGAGGCAGATGCGACCGGCGACCCTCGTCAGCCAACCGCCGGGGGATTCGATGGCCTCCTGCTGCCGCGGGGACATCGCGTACCAGCGCGCGTAGGCCTCTTGCACGACGTCCTCCGCGTCGGCCAGGGAGCCGAGGAGCCGGTAGGCGAGATTGATCAGCTGTCGTCGCTCGCCCATGATCGCGCTCAGGCTCGGGTCGATCCCTCCGTCTCCGGGCTCGAACTGGGTCCTCATGGTGTCGCCACTCCCTTGCCGCGTCAGCCGCCCTCATCCGACGAGACAGCCTCTCCGTCTTCCGACGAGACAGCCCCTCGATTTGTGACGTCGCCCCCGCGCCTCACATTTCGGGGGGCTGCCTCGTCGGTACTGCTGGGACCGAGACGATCCCGCGAACAGCCGTTCCGCCCGTCCGGTGGACCGGACAAGAGGCAAGAAAAGGGAGATCACCATGCAAGCCCGTATCGACTTCCTCGCCAATCCGGTCTCGGCCGGTGTCGTCAAGCACATCGCCACCGCGGGCAGGTCACTCCTGGAGTCGACGCTGCCGGCCGCGACGCGGGAGCTGGTCGAACTCCGCATCAGCCAGATCAACGGATGCGGATTCTGCATCGACATACACACCAAGGAGGCCGCGCACGCCGGGGAGACCCACCTGCGCCTCCACCTGGTCGCCGCCTGGCGCGAGGCCACGGTTTTCACCGACGCGGAACGGGCCGCCCTGGAGCTGGCGGAGGAGGGCACCAGGATCGCGGACGCGGCCGGTGGCGTCCCGGACGAGGTGTGGGCGAACGCCGCCAAGCACTACGACGAGGACCAGCTCGCCGCCCTGGTGTCGACCATCGCTCTCCTCAACGCCTTCAACCGCCTGAACGTCCTCGCCCAGCGGCCCGCGGGCGACTACCAGGTCGGCCAGTTCGGCTAGCCGAGATCCACGACGGCTGGTGCCCCGGCCGCGAGGGCCGGGCCCAGCCGCCCACGCGCACTGACCAGAAAGGCAGGAAACACCATGCCAACCACGATCAACCTCGGCGAGCTGACCGGCGCCTATGTCCTCGACACCGCCCACTCCCGGATCGGTTTCGTCGGTCGGCACACTCTGTCCACCAAAGTCCGCGGGGAGTTCGAGGAGTACGAGGGGAGCGCGTATCTGTTCGGCGACCACCCGTCGAAGTCCAGCGCAAGCCTCTCGATCCGGGCGACGAGCCTCCAGACCCACCAGCGGCAGCGCGACGACCATCTGCGCGGCACGTTCCTGGACACGGACAACCACCCCGTCATCACCTTCGGTTCGACGAAGGTGGAGCCGGTCGACGAGACGACCTACAAGGTCACCGGTGACCTGACGATGCGCGGCGTGACCAAACCGGTCACCATCCGGGTCGAGTTGACCGCCGCCGAGAGGGATGCGCAGGGCGTCCTGCGGGTCAACTTCCTGGGCAGCGTCACGGTCAACCGCAAGGACTGGGGTCTGAACTGGAACGCCGCGACCTCCGTTCTCGTGAGCCCGAAGGTGACGCTGGAGTTCGACGTCATCGCCGTCCGGCAGCCGTGAGTGCCCGACGGCAGGGCACCCGCGAGGCAACACCACCGAGAAGGACCAGGGAGAGGAAGTCGATGGCGGCAAGACTGCGCGTCGTGACGTTGAACGTCTGGAACAGCCGCAGCGACCCCGTCGCGCGTGCGGCGCTGATCAACGCCGAGCTGCGTCGGCTCGCGCCGGATCTCGTCGCCCTTCAGGAGGTCCTGCCGGACCAGCTGTCCCCTCTGATCGAGGGGACGGGGCTGCACGGCACCCACCAGTCGCAGACCACCGCGACGGTCCCGCCCTACGCGGATCGGTACGGCGGGACGGCCATCGCGACGCGGTGGCCGCACCGCATCGTCGAAGTCCTGGACCAGCGCGGAGCGGACGCGCCCGACGTCCCCTGGCTCACCCCGGCCGCCCACGTGCCGCTGCCCGGCCTTGACGACGTGCTGTTCATCGCGCCCACCACGTCCTTCCGACTCGACGCCGAAGCGCAACGCGAGCGTCAGGTACTGGCCTTGAGCGACCTGGACGCCCGGCACCGCACGGCCCTGCCGACGATCATGGCCGGTGACTTCAACGCGGACCCCGACTCCGCCTGCATCCGCTATCTGACCGGCCGGCAATCACTCTCGGGGCGAAGCACCCACTTTCACGACGTGTGGGACGTCGCGGGCTCCGGGCCCGGACACACCTGGACCGCCGACAACCCTCACGCGGCCGAGGACATCGAGCTCTTGGTGCGTCAGCCGGGCCACCACCGCCGGATCGACTACATCTTCGTCGGCTCACCGCACGCGCACCCGAACGCCTTCGCCCGCGTGCGGAGTGCCGACCTGGCCTTCGACAAGCCGACCGACGGCCTCTGGCCCAGTGATCATTACGGGGTCGTCGCCGACCTGGAGGTGGGGCTGCTCACGTCAGGGCGGGGATGACCGTGGAGCCGTACCCGTCGATGACGTCCTCGCGGGCGTCATGCATGGCGTACAGCGCGAACTGATCCACCCCCAGTCGCTTCAACTCCCGCAGCTTGGCGATGTGTTGGTCCGCCGTGCCGATCAGGCAGAAGCGGTCCACGATGTCGTCAGGAACGAAGGCGGTGTCGGGGTTGTCGGCGCGCCCGTGGTGCGAGTAGTCGTAGCCCTCGCGGGCCTTGATGTACTCGGTGAGGGCGTCGGGGACCAGGTCCGAGTGTTCGCCGTACTTCGACACCAGGTCGGCGACGTGGTTGCCGACCATCCCGCCGAACCAACGGCACTGTTCACGCGCGTGCGCCAGGGCGGCCGGTGAGTCGTCCTGCGTCAGGTACGCGGGGGCGGCGACGCAGACCGTCACCGCCGCCGGGTCGCGGCCCGCCGCCGTAGCCGCGTCCCGGACCGCCTTCACCATCGTCTCCGTCAGGTACGGGTCGGCGAGTTGGAGGATGAAGCCGTCGGCCTCCTCGCCGGCCATCTTCAGCGCCTTGGGGCCGTACGCCGCCATCCACACCGGGAGCCGGGCGTCCGACGTGATCCAGGGGAAGCGGATCGTGGTGCCGCCGAGGTCCGCCTCCCCGCCCGACGCGAGGGACCTGATGACCTTCATCGCCTCGCTGATCCGGGCGAGGGTGTTCGGGGCCCGCCCCGCGACGCGCATCGCGGAGTCCCCGCGCCCAATGCCGCACACCGTGCGGTTGCCGTACATGTCGTTCAGGGTCGCGAACGTGGAGGCCGTCACCTCCCAGGTGCGTGTGCCCGGGTTGGTGACCATCGGGCCGACGATCAGCCGGTCCGTGTTCGCCAGGATCTGGCTGTAGATGACGAAGGGCTCCTGCCACAGCACGGCCGAGTCGAAGGTCCAGCCGTAACCGAAGCCGCTGCGCTCGGCGCGCTTCATGAGGCTGATGACCTGGGCGGCCGGCGGATCGGTCTGCAGGACGAGTCCGAAATCCATGGTGCGTCGCCTCTCCTAGCCGAGGTACTGGGTGGTGCCGCGCGGAACGTACGAGCCGTGCCCGGCACGGCCGGTGAACTTCCGCTGGTCGATGACCACTTCACCGCGGGACAGGACCGTCTCCACCTGTCCGGTGACGTGTTTTCCCTCGTACGCGGAGTAGTCCACGTTCATGTGGTGCGTGTCCGCCGACATGACCTGCTCGGCGGCCGGGTCGTAGATGACGACGTCCGCGTCCGCGCCCGGCGCGATCGTGCCCTTCTTGCCGTACAGGCCGAACATCCGGGCCGGGCTCGCGCAGGCGATCTCGATCCAGCGGCGGCGGCCGATGTGCCCGTCCACGACGGCCTGGTGGAGGAGGTCCATGCGGTTCTCCACCCCCGGCAACCCGTTGGGGATCTTGGAGAAGTCGCCGCGGCCCAGCTCCTTCTGGCCGACGAAGCAGAACGGACAGTGGTCGGTCGACACCACCTGGAGGTCGTTCGTACGGAGACCGCGCCACAGCGCCGCCTGGTGCTCGCGCGGCCTCAGCGGGGTCGAGCAGACGTACTTGGCGCCCTGGAAGTCGGGCTCCGCGAGGTTGTCCGTGGACAGGAACAGATACTGCGGGCACGTCTCCCCGAACACCGGCAGGCCCTCGTCGCGCGCCTTGGCCAGCTCGGCCACCGCGTCCTGCGCCGACACGTGCACCACGTACACGGGCGCGCCCGCCACCTGGGCGAGCTTGATCACACGGTGCGTGGCCTCCGCCTCCAGGAGCGCCTTGCGCACCTCACCGTGGTAGCGCGGATCCGTCTCGCCGCGTGCGAGTGCCTGTTCGACCAGGACGTCGATGGCCAGGCCGTTCTCCGCGTGCGTCATGATCAGCCCGCCGTTGGAGGCCGCCTTCTGCATCGCCCGCAGGATCTGGCCGTCGTCGCTGAAGAAGACGCCGGGGTAGGCGGTGAAGAGCTTGAACGAGCTGACTCCTTCCTCGATCAGCAGGTCCATCTCCCGCAGGGACTTCTCGTTGACGTCCGAGAGGATCATGTGGAAGCCGTAGTCGATCGCGCACTTGCCGTCCGCCTTCGCGTACCAGGCGTCGAGCCCCGCCCGCAGCGCGTGCCCCCGGCTCTGCACCGCGAAGTCCACGATGGTGGTGGTGCCGCCCCAGGCCGCTGCCCGGGTCCCCGTCTCGAAGTCGTCGGACGAGAAGGTGCCGCCGAAGGGGAAGTCCATGTGCGTGTGCGCGTCGACTCCCCCTGGAATCACGTACTTGTGGGTGGCGTCGAAGACGCGGTCCGCGGTCCACGCTTCGGCGGCGCCCGAGCCGTGCGCGGCGAGCGCGGCGATCCGGCCGTCCTCGATCAGCACGTCGGCGTGGGTCTCTTCGGCGGCGGTGATGACGAGTCCGCCGCGGATCAGGGTGCGGGTACTCATGATGGGGCGCTCCCTTTCATGCTCGTACGTTCATACCGGAAGGCACGTGAACTACCGCGAGGCACGTGAACTAGGCGCTCCGCAGGGCCTGTTCGAGGATCGCCGCCCCTTCTTCCGCCTCCGCGACGGTCAGTGAGAGCGGCGGGGCGATGCGCAGGACGCTGGTGTCGTGGCCGCCGCCCTTGCCGATGAGGAGTCCGCCCTCGCGGGCCGCTTCGAGCACGGCGGCCGCCGCCTGCGGATTGGCCTCGCCCGTACCGGGGTTGACCAGCTCGATGCCGATCATCAGGCCACGGCCGCGCACTTCGCGTACGACGGGCAGCTGGGCACAGATGGCGCGCACCCGTTCGATGAGCAGACCGCCGACGCGCCGCGCGTTGCCCTGGAGGTCGTGCTCCAGAAGGTACGTGAGGTTGGCGAGGCCCGCTGCCATCGTGACCGGTGATCCGCCGAAGGTCGAAATGGAGTTGGAGTCAAGGGAGTTCATCACCTCGGCGCTCGCGACGACGCCGCCGACGGACATGCCGTTGCCGATCCCCTTGGCGAAGGTGAGGATGTCCGGCGGGCCACTGGCAGCATGCGCCTGCCAGCCCCAGAAGTGGTCGCCGGTGCGCCCCCAGCCGGTCTGCACCTCGTCCGAGATCCACAGGACGCCGTGCTCCCACAGGACTTCGCGGAAGGCGGCGTAGAGCCCGTCCGGCGGCGAGGTGAAGCCGCCGACCCCCTGGATGGGCTCGGCGATCAGCGCCGCCACTCCCCCGCGCGCCTGCCCGAGCATGTCCTTCAGGTCGGCGACGCAGGCCTCGATGAACTCGGCGTCGCTCAGCGCGGCGTACGGTCCGCGGCTGCGGACGCCCCCGTGGACGTACAGCGTCTGGAGCGGCGAGAGGCTGGTCGGCGACCAGGAGTTGTTGCCGGTGATGCCGACGGCCGTGAAGGAGCGGCCGTGGTAGCTGTTGCGCATCGCCAGGATCTGGTTCGAGCGACGGTGCGCGGTGGCCAGGAGCAGGGCCGTGTCGTTGGCCTCGGTCCCGGACGTGGTGAAGAAGACCCGGGCGTCCGGGATGCCGGAGAGGCCCGCGACCCGCTCGGCGAGGTCGATCATCGGTCGGTTGAGGTAGAGCGTGGACGAGTGGATGATCCGCCCGGCCTGCTCGCTGACCGCCTTGGTGACCTCGGGCAGCGCGTGGGCGGTCATCGTGGTGAGGATGCCGCCGAAGAAGTCGAGGTACTGCTTGCCGTCCGCGTCCCAGACGTGCCGGCCCTCGCCGTGGGTGATCTCCAGCGGGTCGGCGTAGTAGAGGGCGAGCCACTCGGGCAGGACGGCCTTGTGGCGGGTGTGGAGGTCCTTCACGGCTGTACCAGCCCTTCGTACGCGTCGGGGCGGCGGTCACGGTAGAACGCCCACTGCTGGCGCACTTCTTCGATCAGGCCCAAGTCCAGGTCCCTGACGACGAGTTCCTCGGCCTTGTCGCTCGCGGTCTCGCCGACGAACTGTCCGCGCGGGTCGACGAAGTACGACGTGCCGTAGAAGTCGTTGTCTCCGTACTCCTCGACGCCCACGCGGTTGATCGCGGCGATGAAGTACTCGTTGGCGACGGCCGCCGCGGGCTGTTCCAGCTGCCAGAGGTAGGCGGAAAGCCCGCGTGAGGTGGCCGAGGGGTTGTAGACGATCTGGGCGCCGTTCAGGCCGAGCTGGCGCCAGCCCTCGGGGAAGTGGCGGTCGTAGCAGATGTAGACGCCGACCTTGCCGACCGAGGTGTCGAAGACGGGCCAGCCCGCGTTCCCCGGCTTGAAGTAGTACTTCTCCCAGAAGCCCTTGACCTGGGGGATGTGGTGCTTGCGGTACTTGCCGAGGTACGTGCCGTCGGAGTCGATGACGGCGGCGGTGTTGAAGTAGAACCCGGACTGCTCGACCTCGAAGACCGGGACGACGACGACCATGCCGGTCTCGCGGGCGAGTTCCCGCATCCGCGTGACGGTGGGTCCTTCCGGCACCTGCTCGGCCCACCGATAGTGCTCGGGCTCCTGCACCTGGCAGAAGTAGGGGGCGTTGAACACTTCCTGGAAACCGATGATCTTCGCACCCTGGCGGGCCGCCTCGCGGGCGTGCTCCTCGTGCTTGGCAATCATGGATTCGGTGTCGCCCGTCCAGGTCGCCTGGACGAGTGCGGCGCGTACGACGTTGGCCATGAGCTGCTCCTTCGACGGGACGTCAGAGAGCTTCTACGCCCGTAGACTTGATGCGTAGACAGGAAAACGTAAGCCTCCCCGACGGGCTGGGCAAGACCATCGCCGTTAACCGGCGGAGTCGATCATGTTTCGCACCCAAGCGGACGAGAACGCACAAATGAAACGGGCGCGTCAGGCACTGAATCCGGCAACGCGCAACGCGTGCACGAGATCCCAGTGGCGCTCGTCCGAGACCCCTCGGGCCGCTTCGAGGAGCAGCGGGATCAGGCGGTACGGATCGGTGTGCGCGCAGCCGGCCGCGTCCTCGGGGGTACGGACGCGGATGTAGGCGTCGAGCAGCGCGCGGGCCTCGCGCTCACGGCCCGCGTCGATCAGCGCGAGCACCGCCTCGGCGATCTCCGGGGCGGGCCGTGAGACGCCCTGCCGCAGCAGTTTGCGGCAGTCGTCGGCGCGACCGGCGCCGGCGAGGGCGTCGGCGAGCGCGACGAGCCGGTCGGGCGGCAGCGAAGCGGCCTCCCAGAGCAGCGTCGACCAGTCGGCGCCGAGGCCCGCGCGGTGCAGCTCACCGGCGAACACCGGGAGGCGCGCCGCGGGCCAGCCCGCCGCCTCGACGAGTACGCCGTGCGCCTCGCCGCTGCGGCCCTCGCCACGGAGCCGTACGAGAGCGGCGACGGCCTCGGCGGTGGCCCGCTCGGCGTCGCGGTCCGGTCCGACTGCGGCATGTCCGGTTCCATCGGCGCCGCCCGCCGTGTGACCGGTGTGCGCGAAGCGCGCGCCTCGCGGGCTGTACGCCGCGGGCGGCTGCGCGGCCGCCGCGGGTACGGCGACGGCATCGGGCGCGTCCACGCCCTCCTCGTCCGGCCCGGCGAACCCCGCGAAACGGGCGCCTCGGGGGCGGCGCGGGCGACGGGAAGCGTCTCGGGACTTGCGGCCCTGCTTGGGGACGCGGGCGGCGTCGCGCGGCGGCGGGTCTTCGGGGTCCGGGCCGGAGTCGAAGTCTGGGTCGAAGTGTGAGCCGAGGTCGGACGATGGGGGGTCGACCGACAGGGTGCGGGCGTCGGGGGCAGGTTCACTCTGCCTGCCGGCCGGGGAGTTGCCGAACTCCGGCCCCCGCTCCCCGAAGGCTCCCGACCCGACGTCGAGGTCACCCGCCATGGAGGCGCCGAAGCCGTCCACGGCTCGGGCCCCGAAGGCGGTGGACGTCTCCTCGGCCGCGAAGTCGTCCACGCCCTCAGCGGCGAAGTCGTCCGACATCGGCGTCCCGAAGTCGACCCACTGCGGCTGGTCCGCCCGGTCCAACCGCTCGATGCGCTCCCGGAGTTCCGCGCACCGCGCGGTCGCTCGCTCGTGGTCGTCGCGCACCCAGGCCAGATCGTGGTTGAGCCGCTCCACCTCGTCCCGCGTGGCGGCGGTCGTGAGCGAGCCGCCCAGTTCCGCCTGCCGCTCCACGGCGAACCGCTGCTCGGTGAGCATCATGTCGAGGCGCTCGCCGAGCAGTACGCGACCGCCGGGCCGCGCGTCGTACGCGGCCAGCGAGGCGCCGTGCAGCGCCCGCGCCCGCTCCGTCTCCCGCTCGGCGGCCTGCGCCCCGTACCCGGCGGCCAGATCGTGCAGCAGCGCCTCCACCACGTCCCAGGGGGGCACTTCCGAGCCATCCAGGCAGGCCTGCATCCCCTCGGGGTCACGGGACCAGAACACGCCGCACCACCCGGCGCCCGGGTCGAGCCGCGCCAGGAGGTCTCTGAGGTACCTCGCGAACTCCCTGACCTGATCAGGGAGTTGTCCTACTGCCATCCGAGCCAGCACCGCCCCATGGAGCCTGGAGTGTTCCGGTCCGGAAGATAACACCAGTCGTGTTACAGGACGACTACACGCGGTTTTCCGGCCGCCCGACGGCACCTCACACGCCGTCGTCCGCGCCGTGAGCCAGGACGGAGGAACACAGCCGCCGCAGCCCCGCGTGCAGCTGCTCCGGGCTGGAGCCCTGGCTGGTCAGATGCTCGACCAGGTCGCTGCGGACGGCGGCGAGCAGGGCGTGCGCGAGGTAGTCGGCGTCCTCGCGTCCGTGTACGCCGGACAGCATCCCGGCGACTTCGGAGTGCCACAGGTCGTAGGCCGGGTTGAGATAGGGGCTGCCGGCTCCCGCCCTCTCCAGGGCGAGCATCAGGGCACGCTGGTTCAGCTTGAGGTCGAGGAGTGCGGCCATGAGCGCGGGCACGCGCTCGGCCACGGGCGCGCCGGGTCCCAACGGGGGCGGGCCGTCGACGACTTGCTCGCGCAGCTGCCGCGTCTCCTCGACGACCAGCGCCCTGACCAGGCCGATGCGGTCGGAGAAGTGCCGGAAGACCGTGCCTTTTCCGGCCCCGGCGGCCTGGGCGATGTCGGCCATCTTAACGCTGTCGGGGTCGGCGGCGTCCTGGAACAGCCGGGCGGCGGCGGCCAGCAGCGCGGCCCTGTTGCGGACGGAGTCGGCTCTCTCCTTGCGGGCGGTGATGGTTCCTCCTCGGTGAGCTTGGGGTGAGCGGGGGGGGTGGGGTGAGCAGGGGGCAGGCGGATAAGGGCAGGCTCCATCATAAGTCGACCCGGGGTCCGGTACTTGTAAACGGACCCGGGGTCAGGTTAACGTCGTCCCCATGACGACACACCCTTCAGCGACCGACGTGTTCACCCGCTCCCTCGACCTCATCCTCGCCAAGGACATCGACGGCTGGGTCGACCTCTGGGCCCCGGACGGAGTCTTCGAGTTCCCCTTCGCGCTCCCGGGCGCCCCGCACCGACTCGTCGGGCGTGAGGCCGTACGCGGATACATGGCCGACTACCCCGACCACATCGACCTGCGGAGCATCGAGGACCTGACCGTCCATCGCACCGAGGACCCCGAGACCATCGTCGCCGAGCTGCGCGGCACCGGGCGGGCGGTCGCCACCGGGCGCCCCTTCGACATGCCGTACATCCAGGTCGTCACCGTCCACGACGGGCGGATCACGCGCTTCCGCGACTACTGGAACGGCGCGCTGGCCGCCGACGCCTTCGGCGGCGCGATCCCCTTGGGCGCCAACCACTTCGACGGCGCCACCCACTCCGACGGCGCCACCCACTCCGTCGACGCCAACCGCTCCGGAGAGACCCGATGACGAGGCGATTTTTGATCACCGGCGGCACCGGCACGACCGGCCGCCGCGTGGCGGACGCACTGGACGACCAGGGCATGTCCGTACGCGTCGCGAGCCGCACCCCGGCGCCGGGCACCCGTCAGGTCCGCTTCGACTGGACCGACCCCGCCACCCACGGCCCGGCCCTCGCCGACACGGACGGCGTCTATCTGGTGCCGCCCATCGGGGACGCCGAACCGGCCCGCCTGATGGTGCCGTTCCTGAAGCGCGCACTGGACGAGGGTGTGCGCCGCTTCGTTCTCCTCAGCTCCTCCGCCATCGCCGAGGGCGACCCCGGGGCGGGTCAGGTCCACCGGGCCCTTCGCCAACTCGCCCCGGAGTGGGCGGTGTTGCGCCCCTCATGGTTCATGCAGAACTTCGTCACCCCGGGCCATCCGCACATCGAGAGCATCCGCACCGCGGACGAGATCGTGACGGCCACCGGGCGAGGCCGGGTGGCGTTCGTCGACGCGGGTGACATCGCGGCCGTCGCCGTACGGGCCCTGACCGACGAGCGACCGCACAACGCGGCGCACCTGATCACGGGGCCGGAAGCGCTCGGCTACGCCGATGTCGCGGAAGCGGTGTCCAAGGTCTCCGGGCGCGAGGTCCGCCATCGCTCCATCCCGGTGGCGGACCTCCAGGAGCGGCTGGCCGCCGCCGGGGTGCCCGAGGCGTTCGCCGGCCTGCTCGCGGCCATGGACGGCGGCATCGCGCGGGGAGCCGAGGACCGCGTGGACCCCGCCGTCGAGCGGATCACCGGCCGACCGGCCCGCGGCTTCGCGGACTTCGCCGCCGAGAACGCCGCCGAGTGGGCCCCGACGCAGTGACCGCTCCGGTCCGCGCCACGCCTCACACGGGAGCGAGCGGCAGCAGCTCGCACGTCCGGGCCACCTCGTCGAGCGAGAGACCGAGCGTCACCGCCAGCGCCGACACGGTGAAGAACGCGGGAGTGGGGGCGCGTCCGGTCTCGATCTTGCGGAGCGTCTCGGCGGAGAGCCCGGCGCTCGCGGCCACCTCCACCATGCTCCGCTCGCCGCGCGCCGAGCGCAGGAGCCGGCCGAGCCGCTCGCCGCGTTCGCGCTCTTCAGGGGTCAGGGGGGTTCGCACCATGCGGCCAGTCTAGTCCGGACCCGGTCAGAATCCCATTCTCATACCGGTATAGTTATTGGCATGGTTGAACTCAAGACGGACACATCCATCGAAGCCATGCGCGAGACGGGCCGCATCGTCGCCCAAGCCCTCACCGCGGTGCGGGAAGCGGCGCGCATCGGCGTCTCACTCCTGGAGCTCGACGAGGTGGCGCACGCCGTGCTGAAGGACGCGGGCGCGACCTCACCCTTCCTCGGGTACCGCCCCTCCTTCGCCCCCACACCCTTCCCCGCCGTCCTCTGCGCGTCCGTGAACGACGCGATCGTGCACGGCATCCCGACCGACTACCGCCTGCGCGACGGCGACCTGCTCTCCGCGGACTTCGGCGCCGAGTTCGGCGGCTGGGCGGGCGACTCGGCGATCAGCTTCATCGTCGGCACGCCCCGCCCCGAGGACGTACGCCTCATCGAGACCGCCGAGCGCGCCCTGGCGGCGGGCATCGCCGCGGCCGTCGTGGGCAACCGCATCGGCGACATCGCCCACGCGGTCGGCGTGGTGTGCAGGGACGCGGGTTACGGCATTCCGGAGGGCTTCGGCGGCCACGGCATCGGCCGCCGCATGCACGAGGACCCGGGCGTCCCGAACGAAGGCCGTCCGGGCCGCGGCATGCCCCTGAAGCACGGCATGGTCCTGGCCATCGAGCCCATGGTGATCGCCGGCGGCAGCGACCACTACCACCCGGCTCCGGACGGCTGGACGCTGCGCACGAACGACGGCAGCCGCGCCGCTCACGCGGAGCACACGGTGGCTGTCACTGAGGAGGGGCCTCGCATCCTGACGGCACTGTGACCTGCCGGGGGCGCGTGTCCCCCGCCTCGGCTTCATCCCCGTCCGCGGACCGGTGGGGGCTGCTCGCGCAGTCCCCCGCGCCCCTATCACCCACCGGCCGCGCGGCACGGGCCACGCAGCCGGCCCGTGCCGCTACCGCGGATGCACCACCATCGCCGACCCACCCCCGCGCCGCTCCTTCTCCGCCGCGGCCAGCCACTTGCCGCCCGGCAGGCGCTGGACTCCGGTCGCCGCCCCGATCTCCGGGTTCTGCTTGAAGGAGTGCCCGATCGCCTCCAGGTCGGCCCGCAGCGGGCTCCCCCACAGGCCGGGCTCCAACTCGGTCTGTGCGGCGTTGCGTTGGCTCGCGCGCGGCGCGGCGATCGCGTCGACGAGCGGCAGCCCCCGGTCGACGAATCCCGTCAGGGTCTGCAGCACCGTCGTGATGATCGTGGCACCGCCCGGCGAACCGAGCGCGACCACAGGCTTGCCCTTCTCCAGGACGATCGTCGGCGAGATGGAGGAGCGGGGCCGCTTGCCCGGACCCGGAAGGTTCGGATCGTGCACGGCCGGGTCGGCGGGCGCGAAGGAGAAGTCGGTCAGTTCGTTGTTGAGCAGGAAGCCCCGCCCCGGCACGGTGATCCCGCTGCCGCCGGTCGACTCGATGGTCAGGGTGTAGGCGACGACGTTGCCCCACTTGTCGGCGGCCGTGAGGTGCGTCGTGTTCTCCCCTTCGTACGTGGTCGGGGCGGCCTTGTCGCCGGTCTTGCAGGCCGCCGGATCACGCGGGTCGCCCGGCGCGAGCGGACTCCCCAGGACCGCGTCGTCGCGGATCAGGCACTCCCGCGAGTCGGCGAACTCCTGCGAGAGCAGCTCCTTCGTCGGTACGTCCTCGAAGGCGGGGTCCCCGACCCAGCGCCCGCGGTCGGCGAAGGCGACGCGGCTGGCCTCGATGAACCGGTGCAGGTACTTCTTCTTCGACGCCTTCGAGAGGTCGGTCCGCTCGAGGATGTTGAGGGCCTCGCCGACGGTCGTGCCGCCGGAGGACGAGGGAGCCATCGAGTAGACGTCGAGCCCGCGGTACGAGGCCTTCGTCGGCGCCTGCCGCTTCACCGCGTAGGCCTTCAGGTCCTTCGCCGACAGGTCGCCCGGCCGGGCGACGCGCCCCGCCGCCGGGTCCACGGGCGGCTTGTTCACGGTCCGTACGACGTCCTTGCCGATGCCGCCCCGGTACATCGCCCCGACACCCTTGCTCCCCAACTCCTCGTACGTACGGGCGAGATCGGGGTTCTTGAACGTCGAGCCGACCACGGGCAGCTCGCCGCCGGGCAGGAACAGCTTCGCCGTGTCCGGGAAGTCGGCGAACCGCGCCTGATTCGACTCGGTCTGCGAGCGGAAGGTCCCGTCGACCGTGAACCCGTCGCGCGCGAGCCGCTCGGCGGGCTCCAGGAGCGTGCCGAGCCGCTTGCTGCCCCACCGGTCGAGCGCGGACTGCCAGGTCGCGGGGGTGCCGGGCGTGCCCACGCCCAGGCCGCTGGTGACGGCGTCCGCGAAGGGGATCGGCTTGCCGTTCTCCAGGAAGAGGCCGGAGTCGGCGGTCCGCGGGGCCGTCTCGCGGCCGTCGATCGTGCTCACCTTGCGGGACTTCGCGTCGTAGTGGACGAAGTAGCCGCCGCCCCCGACGCCCGCGGAGTAGGGCTCGGTCACGCCGAGGGCCGCGGCCGTGGCGACCGCCGCGTCCACCGCGTTGCCGCCCTTCTTCAGGACCTCGATCCCGGCGGCCGACGCGTCCGCGTCGACGCTGGAGACCGCGCCGCCGTAGCCGACGGCCACCGGCACCTTCTCCGGTGACCGCGAGGCCGGTTCAGCCGAGCGCGAAGACGAAGGGGGCACGGCCGCTCCGACCGACACCAACACCCCTCCGACCGCCAATAGCGTCAGATTCCGTACGACAGCACGACGCATTCGTACCTCCAGTCAACAACCGTCTGCGCAGCGTAACTTCGGTCCACCCACCACGTCAGGACCCCCTCGAACACCGGTCCTAGAGCCCGCTAGCATGCGCCCCCATGACTGAAGACGTGCGCAATATCGTCCTCGGCCTGATCGCGGCCGGCCTCGGTGCCGTGCTGGGCTGGCTCGTCCGTACCTACCTCTGGCGGCGCAAGCTCCGCCGCAAGCAGGCCTTCTTCGGACTGCCCGACAACTCCGAGTCGCTGCTCGTGGTGAACCGCGAGGCGGGTGGCCCCGAGCTGACCGTCGTACGCCACGACGTGTTCGCGCTGCTCGAACTCGCCGCGGTGATCAAGGACTGCGGGGCGCACGCCCAGCTCGTCGCGCACGACGCCGCCCAGCAGAGCTTCGGCGAACGCACCGAGTTCTGCGTCGGCTCCCCCGCGGCCAACCGCCGCATGGCCGCGCACATGCACTCCCTGCTGCCCGGGGTGCGCATCAACACCGACCCGGAGCCGGGGCCCGACCGCGGGGCCTTCCAGATCGGCAGCGAGCGGTACCGCATGGAGGGCGGCATCGCGGAGTACGTGATCCTCGCGCGGCTCACCGCGGGGCAGGACCAGGAGGCGAGACCCGTGTTCGTCTTCTGCGGTCAGCGCGCGATCACCAACCAGGCGGCGACCCGCTATCTCGCCCGGCACCACGAGCGCCTCGCCCGCAAGCACGGCGCCAACCCGTTCGCCCTGCTCCTGAAGGTCGTCAACTCCCAGGCGTACGGCCCCGACGTCGTCGAGCTCGTCGGGGACGTCACCCGCGCCGCCCAGGCCCCGGCCCCCGCGATCACGCCGCCGCGCACCTCGCATCGCGCGAAGTAGGCGGTCGACGACCGAGCGCCGACGGCCGCGCGTGGCCCATAACCCGCTTCTGTGACCTAGTCGGCAAATTCGGGGCAAGAGGCAACCCACCGGGACCTTTGTCCCTCTCTCCGTGCAGTTCCACATGCACACGCACGGAGGTACGTTCCCTTGAGGCCCCTGAGCTCGCCGAGTCGCCGCCGCTCCATACGTTCCCGCCGCACCGGGGCCGCGGTCACGGCCGTCGGCCTGGTGGCGCTGGCCACCGTGCTGACCGCCTGCTCGGGCAGCACGCCCGCGTCCGCCGACACTGCCGCGGACAAGCCGGACATATCCGTCAACTTGCGGGGCCAGCAGGCCAAGGCGGGCTCCCCGGTCGAGGTGAAGCTGGCCGACGGCAAGCTGAAACGGGTCACGGTCGCCGACCCCAAGGGCACGAAGCTCACCGGCAAGGTCGCCGCAAACGGCACCACCTGGACATCGGACCGCAAGGCGGTGCCCGGCACCTCGTACAAGGTCGAGGCGACGACCGACGAGGGCGGCAGCACGCGGACCTCCTTCAAGACGGCCGCCCCGGAGCAGGTGAACAAGCTGTCCCTGACGCCCGGCAAGGACACCACGGTCGGCGTCGCGCAGCCCCTGTCGGTCGTCTTCGACCACCCGGTGAAGAACAAGGCCGAGGTCGAGAAGCACCTGAAGGTGACGACCTCGAACAACACCACCGGATCCTGGGGCTGGATCGAGAACTACGACGGCAAGGACCGCATCGACTGGCGCCCCAAGGAGTACTGGAAGTCCGGCACCAAGGTGAAGCTCGACGCGCGGCTCAGCGGCATCGACTCGGGCACGGACGGCGGCTGGTTCGTCCGCGACTACGCGACCGGGTTCACCGTCGGCAAGAGCCAGAAGGTCAAGGTCGACCTCGACAGCAAGCAGGCGACGCTCATGCGTGACGGGCAGAGCGTCAAGACGGTCCCGATGTCGGCGGGCACCCCCGGCGGCGACAAGGCGTCCTGGGGCGGTACGTCCGTCCTGATGGCCAAGGAGGGCACGATCAACATGCGTTCCGAGACGGTCGGCCTGGGCGACGCCTACGACAAGATGGTCGACAACTCGATGCGTCTGACCTGGTCGGGCATGTACGCGCACGCGGCACCCTGGAACGCCTCGTACTTCGGCAACACCAACCACAGCTCGGGCTGCATCGGCATGAGCGACGGCGACGCCTCCTGGCTGTACGGCCAGGTCCAGGTCGGCGACCCGTTCGAGGTCTCCGGCAGCGGCTCGAAGGGCGTGCCCGCCCCGGGCAACGGCTACGGCGAGTGGAACCTCTCCTGGGTCGACTGGCAGGCGAAGAGCGCGCTGAGCTGAAGCCCGCACTGAATGTAGATCACTCAACAATCGTTACCCCCGCGTAACTTACCGATGGGTTACCCCCGGTAAGAACCCGAGGTTACCGTCGGGTCACTTTGCTTGCACGAGTAAGGAGTGACCCGTGGGACAACCGCGCAAGGCTCTGCGTACGACCACCGTGGGCGCCGCGTCGGCGACTCTCGTCGCCGGCGCCGCCTTCGGCATCACCCCGGCCGCCCAAGCGGCTCCGGCGGCCGCTCCACAGGCGGCGAGCGCCGCCGACGTGCGCTTCGTCGACATCCCCGGCGACGGCGGCACGATCCTCAAGGCCAACGTCTTCACCCCCAAGGGCGCGAAGGCGGGCAGTGACACGACGTACCCGGCGATCGTGCTCCCCACCAGCTGGGCCATGCCGCAGATCGAGTACGTCGCACAGGCCCAGAAGCTCGCGAACTCCGGCTACGTCGTGGTCAGTTACAACTCGCGCGGCTTCTGGCAGTCCGGCGGCGAGATCGAGACCGGCGGCCCCGAGGACATCGCGGACGCCTCCAAGGTCATCGACTGGACCCTGGAGAACACCCCGGCCGACCCCGGGAAGATCGGCATGGGCGGCGTCTCGTACGGCGCGGGCATCAGCCTGCTCGCCGCAGGCCACGACAAGCGGATCAAGGCCGTCGCCGCGCTCAGCGGCTGGGGCGACCTGATCGAGTCGATCTACAGCGGCCGCACCCAGCACGCCCAGGCCGCCGGCCTGCTCGGCGGCGCCGGTGTCCTCACGGGCCGCCCGAGCCCCGAACTCCAGCAGACCCTCAAGGACTTCCTCGGGTCCAACCTGGGCAAGGAGGACGAGATGATCGCGTGGGGCAAGAAGCGCTCCCCCGCGACCTACGTCGACCGGATCAACAAGAACGGCGCGGCCGTCATGCTGGGCAACGCCTGGGGCGACACGATCTTCCCGCCCAACCAATACGCCGAGTTCTACGAGCAGTTGACCGGGCCCAAGCGACTCGAATTCCGTCCGGGCGACCACGCGACCGCCGAGCTGACCGGCCTGTTCGGGCTGCCCAATGACACCTGGACCTCGACCCAGCGCTGGTTCGACCGCTACCTCAAGGGCGAGAAGAACGGCATCGACGGCGAGCAGCCCGTCCAGCTCAAGTCCCGCTCCACAGGCGGCTACGAGGGCTACCCCGACTGGAAGTCGGTCGGCGCGACGAGGAAGAAGATCGACCTGGCGGGCTCCACCACGCTCCGCACGAACGTCGACTCCGGCGCCAACGGCGGCATCGTGCTGCTCTCGAACGCCCTAGACCAGTTCCTCAAGATCCCGCCGGTCGCCTCGATGCCGCTGCTGCCGCGGCGCTACGCGGGCGTCTGGCAGTCCGAGAAGTACGACACGGCCCAGCGGGTGCGCGGGACGGCGAAGTTGCACACCACGCTCACCAGCACCAAGGAGAGCGGCACCCTCGTCGCGTACCTCTACGACGTGGGCCCGCTCGGCCTCGGCAAGCTGGTCAGCAACGCGCCGTACACCTTCCACGGCAAGACCCCCGGCCGGCCGTTCGGCGTGGACCTGGAGTTGTTCTCCACGGCCTACGACGTCCCGGCAGGACACAAGCTCGCCCTGGTGGTCGACACGGTCGACCCGCTCTACATCGAGCACAACCCGTCCGGCGCGCAGCTGACCTTCTCCTCGCCCGCGGCCGACCCGTCGTACGTGTCGATCCCGCTGCGCGAACAGTGATCACCGGCTGCTGCCGGGTGGGCCCTGGCCCCTTTAGCTACTGCGGACCCGGCAGCAGCGTCCCTGGTTCGGCCGGTGCCACTTCCGCGGCCTCGGTCTTGGGATTGCGCCGCTGTCGTCTGGACACCCATTGGGCGAACCACGAAAGCAGCATGCACATCCCGATGTAGATCGGCGAGATCACCAGAACCACGGGGATGAAAGGTAGATCGTAGTCGAGGTTCGACGCGATCAGCTTCCCGGCGTGGAGGAACTCCTCATAGGTGATCAAGAAGCCGAGCGAGGTGTCCTTCAGGGCCACCACCAACTGGCTGATGATGGCGGGCAGCATGGCGCGCAGAGCCTGCGGCACCAGGACGTAACTCATGACCTGCGTCTTGCGCATGCCGAGCGCGTACGCCGACTCCCGCTGCCCGCGGTCGACGGAGTTCACGCCCGAACGGAAGACCTCGGCGAGCACCGAGCCGTTGTAGAGCGTGAGCCCGGTGACCAGGGCCGGCAGCGGCTGGACCTTCAGCGCCACGAAGACGAAGAAGATCATCACCAGGACCGGCATCGCGCGGAAGAACTCCACGAGGAGCGTGGCGATCCAGCGCACCGGCCGGTGCTCGGAGAGCCGCCCCATGGCGAGCAGTCCGCCGAGCGCGAGTGCGAGCACCGCGGAGATGGCGAAGGCCTTGAGCGTGTTGCCCAGGCCCCTCAGCAGGAGTTCCTGAATGCCCTTGTACTCGAAGGGCATCCACTTCGTCTCGGTGAACTGGCCGGTGTCGAAGAGGAGGTAGATGATCCAGCCGAGCAGGGCGAGCAGCACCACGGTGGAGAGCAGTCCGTAGAGCTTGTGTCTGCGCTCGGTCTTGGGTCCTGGCACGTCGTAGAGGGCGGTGGAATCGTGGGAGAGGGCTTTCATCGGGCGACTCCCCAGCGCTTTTCGAGGACATTGAAGATGGCGCTGATGGCGAGGGTGATGATCAGGTAGCCGACGGCGATCCAGACGAACGTCCAGATGATGTTGTAGCCGAGCTCGTTGAGCGTCTTGTACGTACCCAGCAGCTCGGTGACGCTGAAGGCGCCCGCGATCGCCGAGTTCTTGGCCAGTGCGATGAGGTTGGAGCCGACCGGTGAGATGACGGACCGGAAGGCCTGCGGGAGCACGACCTTGGACAGTGTCTGTCCGAAGGTCATCCCCAGGCTGCGGGCCGCCTCGCCCTGGCCCTTGGGGACGGTGTTGATGCCCGAACGCAGTGCCTCACAGATGAAGGCCGAGGTGTAGCAGCCCAGTGCGAGCACCGCGAACACCTTGAAGGGCAGGACGAGTCCGAAGCGCGGCAGCCCGAGCAGCACCGCGAAGAAGAGCAGCGTGAGCGGGGTGTTGCGCAGGACCGTGACCCAGGCGGTGCCGAACGCCCGGAAGGATCCGACTGGTGCCACCCGGAACGACGCCATGATGAAGCCGAGCACGAGGGCCAGGATGGAGGCGTACACGGTGAGTTCGACGGTCCCGAGGAATCCCTCGCCGAAGGTGGAGAAGTTGTCTGTCAGTACGTCCACGACGCCTCCTCAGCTCGCCGGATAGCGGTCGATGGCGGGCGGCTTGGGCGCCGGGACTCCGGAGAGGCCGAGCGTGGCGTCGTAGGCCTTCTTCCAGTCGCCGTTCTTCTCCCGGGCGGCGAGGGCGTCGTCGACGGCGAACCGCAGGGCGTTGTCGCCCTTGGGGACGCCGATGCCGTAGGGCTCCTCGGAGAACGGCTTGCCGACCACTTTGAGCTCGTCGGGCACCTTGGCCGCGTATCCGATCAGGATGGCGTCGTCCGTGGTGACGGCGTCGACCTGATAGGTCAGCAGGTTGTCGACGCAGACCGAGTACGTGTCGTACGCGACGAGCGTCGCCTTCGGGTAGTCCTTCTGGATGCGCTGGAAGGGGGTCGACCCTGCGGCCGAGCAGACCCGCTTGCCCGCCAGGTCCTGCGGCCCGTTGATGTCGTCCTCGTCGGTGCGCACGAGGAGCCCCTGTCCTGCCATGTAGTAGGGGCCGGCGAAGCCGACGAGCTTCTTGCGCAGGTCGTTGATGGTGTAGGTGCCGACGTAGTAGTCGATCTGCCCGTTCTGCAGGGCCGTCTCGCGGTTCGCCGACGCGATCGTCCTGAAGCGGATCGACTTCGGGTCGAAGCCGAGCGAGGCCGAGATCATCTTGGCGATCTCGATGTCGAAGCCGGTGTACTCCCCGGTGGCGGGGTTCTTCTCGCCGAGGAAGGGCTGGTCCTCCTTGGCCCCTACGACGAGGTGGCCGCGCCTCTCGGCCTTCTTCCAGGTGCCGGAGGCCGGCAGCGTGAATCCCTCTCTCACCTGGTACTTGGGCAGTTCACCCGGGGGCGGCCCCTTCACCGGGGGGCTGCCCTCCTTGCCGCAGGCGGTCGCGGCGCAGGCGGCGAGGACGAGCGCCGCGAGCAGACGTGTCGTACGCATCATGCCTGTCCCCCCGTCAGTGCTTGAGGATCTTGGAGAGGAAGTCCTTGGCGCGGTCGCTCTCCGGGTTGCTGAAGAAGTCCTCGGGGGGCCGGTCCTCGACGATGCGGCCGTTGTCCATGAAGACGACACGGTTGGCGGCCGAACGGGCGAAGCCCATCTCGTGAGTGACGACGACCATGGTCATGCCCTCGCGGGCGAGAGCCTGCATGACCTCGAGCACTTCATTGATCATCTCGGGGTCGAGGGCCGAGGTCGGCTCGTCGAAGAGCATCACCTTGGGCTCCATGGCGAGTGCGCGGGCGATGGCCACGCGCTGCTGCTGGCCGCCCGAGAGCTGTGCCGGGTACTTGTCGGCCTGGGTCGCCAGGCCCACCCGGTCAAGGAGCTCACGGGCACGCCGGGTGGCGTCGTCCTTCTTGCGGCCCCGCACCTTGACCGGCGCGAGGGAGACGTTCTGCAGCACGGTCTTGTGTGCGAAGAGGTTGAAGGACTGGAACACCATGCCCACGTCCGCGCGGAGCATGGCCAGCGTCCTGCCCTCTTCCGGAAGCGGCTGCCCGTCCAGTGCGATGGCTCCCGACTGGATCGTCTCCAGCCGGTTGATCGTCCTGCAGAGCGTTGATTTCCCCGACCCTGACGGGCCGATGACCACGACCACCTCCCCCTTGCCGACGGTGAGGTTGATGTCCTGAAGGACATGCAGCTCTCCGTAGTACTTGTTCACATCACGCAGCTCGATCAGCGGATCGACGGCCATGCCCTGCCCTGCCCACTCTCAGCGGTGTCGGTCCGCGCAAACTATCCACGTGAAAAGGGGACTTAATGGACGACACGCACTTATGGGCATTAACCGTATTTCCAGTTACGTCATCCCACGGCTACGTCTCCGACGCCTCCGCGTAGACCTGGGACAGCTCGGGAGCTCCCGTCACCGCCCAGTCGAGCCCCGCATCCACCACCTGGATCTCCCGCCCCGACGCGAGCCGCACGACGGGGCTGCCGCCGGGCCAGACGTGCCAGGTGGTGCCGGGCACCGTACGGACGATGATCGAACCCAGGTACAGGCCCGCGTCGTTGCCGAGCCACGGCAGCAGCTCGGGGTCGTCGCGCCAGCGCGGCAGGAGCTGGTCGAGCGCGCTCAACGAGGCCGGGGAGTCGTCGAGTTCGAGACCGGCGGCGGCTGCCTGGGAGCGCAGCAGCTCGCATTCGGCGAGGAGTTCGGCCGCACCGGCTGGATCCTCGTCGAACACCGAGGCGAGTCCTGGGCTTCGGTCGGCGGCCTGCTGCTTGCGCCACTTGCCGAAGAAGGAGATGTTCATGATCGGCCTCTCCGTGAGGGTGCCTCTGCTCCCCGGTCCAACGAATGTAACTTGCGTCAGTTGATCACGGAATCATGCGAGCGCCCCGACGCGTCGGCGAACTGCCGGTGCGTGGCATCCCGGCGAGTTCGGGTCGTGTTCACGCGCACCTCATTGACGCTTCTCCCCGACCTCCTTAGCTTCATGGCGCACCTGTCGTCACGTCAGCTACAGCCATGGGGGTCTACATGCTCCAACGTCCAGGCCGACGTTCATGGGGAGCGGCAGCCGTACTGGCGGTACTCACCAGTGCCGTCCCCGTGGCAACCGCGCAAGCCGCCCCGCACAGACCCGAGCCGCTCCCTCTGGAGCGGCTCTTCGACAACAGGGCGGTCAGTGACGACGC
Source organism: Streptomyces sp. A18 (assembly GCF_059026065.1). NCBI lineage: Bacteria > Bacillati > Actinomycetota > Actinomycetes > Kitasatosporales > Streptomycetaceae > Streptomyces > Streptomyces sp. A18. The sequence goes on from NZ_JBWLKL010000012.1 coordinate 132,075, forward strand.
GCGGCCCGGCGACGCGGACTTCGACGGCTCGGGCGGCTCGCTCTCGGCGCAGGACCTGACCGCGGCCGGCTGGACTCCCGGCCGCACGCTCGGCGTGGACGGGGCGCGGCTCACCCTGCCCCGGACGCGGGCGGGCGAGGCGGACAACGTCCGGGCCGACGGGCAGTCCGTGCGGGTGCGCGGACGCGGCGACGCGCTGGCGTTTCTCGTCGCGGGCACGGGCGGCGAGGCCGGCGGCTCGGGGACGGTGCGCTACCGGGACGGCTCGAAGGGGGCGTACCGCCTGACGGCGCCGGACTGGCGCTCGGGCCCGCTCGCCACGAAGGCGGTGGCCCTGCCGCATCTGAACACCCCCGGCGGCCAACTCGCCGAGAAGACACGGCTGTACGTAGTGACCGTGCCGGTGGCGCGCGGGCGCGAGGTCGCGTCGGTGACCCCGCCGAAGGACCCCGGCGCCCCGGATCTGCACGTCTTCGCGCTCTCCGTGCGGCAGGCGACGAAGGGGTGGACCGGCAGCTGGTCGGCCTCCACGTCCGGGTACACGTCGGTGGGCCCGTGGGCCGACCGGACCGTGCGGCTCGTCGTCCACACGAGCACGGGCGGCCCGCGGGTACGGATCCGGCTCGACAACACCTTCGCCTCGGCTCCGGTGCGGATCGGGAGTGCGACGGTGGCCGTGCAGGAATCCGGGGCGGGGGCGCGGGGCGAGCCGCGGCGTCTTTCGTTCAGGGGCAAGACAGGTACCGAAGTCCCGGCGGGAGCACAGGCGTTCAGCGACCCGCTGGACTTCGACGTGCCCGAGAACACGAATCTCCTGGTGAGCTTCCATCTCCCGGAGACGGTGGCCACCGCGCCGATCCACAGCCAGGCCATCCAGCGCTCGTACGTGAGCGGTCCCGGCGACCACGCGGCGGACGGCTCACCGGCGGCGTACACCTCGACGATCACGACCTGGCCGCTGCTCACGGGCATCGACGTGTCGGGCGGTCCTGGGTCGGTGGTGCTGCTCGGCGACTCCATCACGGACGGGGTGCAGTCGACGCAGGACGCGAACCACCGCTGGCCCGACGTCCTTGCGACGCGGCTGCTCCAGCAGGACGAGGTCCCGCGCTTCGGTGTGCTCAACCAGGGGATCTCGGCGAACCGCGTGATCGCGGACCGCTACCCCGGCGACGGCGTCTCCACCGACACGGGCGGCGTGAGCGCGCTGCACCGCCTGGACCGCGATGTGTTCGCGCAGACGTCCGCCCGCACGGTCGTCCTCTTCGAGGGCGTCAATGACGTGCGGTGGGGTGCGTCGGCGGATCAAGTGATCGGCGGGATGCGGGAGATCGCCGATCGGGCGCACGCGCGCGGTCTGCGGGTGGTGGCGGCGACGATCGCGCCGTGCCAGGGCGAATCCCGCTGCACGGCGGCGGTCGATGCGGAGCGGATGAAGATCAACGACTATCTGCGGGGCGGCGAGGACTTCGACGGCGTCCTGGACTTCGACGCGGTGCTGCGGGATCCGGCGAATCCGGCGCGGATGCTGGCCGCGTACGACAGCGGGGACCATCTGCATCCGGGCGACGCGGGGCTCGCGGCGATCGCGGATTCGGTGGATCTGCGGATGCTGGAGCCGTAGCCGACGGGCAGCGGGTGCCGGCCGGGGATCCTCCTCCCCCGGCCGGCACCCGTTGTGTCACACGTCGAGGTCCACCACGACCGGCGCGTGATCGGACGCGCCCTTGCCCTTGCGCTCCTCACGGTCCACGTACGAGTCCGTCACGGCCTTCGTGAACGCCTCGTTCCCGTACACCAGGTCGATCCGCATCCCCTTGTTCTTGGGGAAGCCGAGCTGGCGGTAGTCCCAGTACGTGAACGGGTGGTCGTACTTCAAGGGCCGCGGCACGACGTCCGAGAGGCCCGCCTCCCGCAGCGCGGCGAGCGCCGCACGCTCGGCGGGGGTCACGTGCGTGGCGCCCTCGAACAGGGCGGGGTCCCACACGTCCGCGTCGGTCGGCGCCACGTTGAAGTCCCCCAGGACCGCGAACGGCCGGTCGCCCGCCGAATCGGCGGCGACCGCGGCTTTCAGCGCCTCGAACCACTGGAGCTTGTACGCGTAGTGCGCGTGGTCCACCTCGCGGCCGTTGGGCACGTACACCGACCAGACCCGGGCGGGGCCGCAGGTGGCGGAGATGGCGCGCGGCTCCTGGATCCCGTCGTAGTCGGGGCCGCCGGGCAGCCCGGTCGTCACGTCGTCGATGCCCACGCGGGAGACCAGCGCGACTCCGTTCCACCGGCCCGTGGCGTTCACCACCGACTCGTAGCCGAGCTCGCGCAGCTCGGCGGCGGGGAACTGCTCCGCGGTGGTCTTGGTCTCCTGGATGCACAGCACATCCGTACCGCTGCTCTCCAGCCAGGCGAGCAGCCTCGGCAGCCGAGCGGTGATCGAGTTCACGTTCCAGGTGGCAATGCGCATGCTTCCCAACCTACCGGGCGCCACTGACACTCTCCGTTCGGCCGGTCGCCACCAGGTGGGCGGCCGGTCACAGGTCGGCGGACTCCCCCGGCGTGAGCCGCAGGTGTTCGGCGCCGCCGAGTGACCCGATCTGCGAGTCGTAGATCGGCCGGGCCAGGTCCGTGAGCAGCGCGTCGTGGATGTCGTAGGCACGCTGGGGCTTGATCTCGCGTACGTAGTCGATGACCTCGGAGATCTTGTTCCAGGGCGCCATGACGGGCAGCATCAGCGTGTCCACCGGCTGCTCGGGCACGGTCAGCGCGTCGCCCGGGTGGAAGACCGAACCGTCCACCAGATAGCCGACGTTGGTGATCCGCGGGATGTCCGGGTGGATCACGGCGTGCAGCTCGCCGTGCACCTGCACGTCGAACCCGGCGGCCGTGAAGGTGTCGCCGTGCCCGACGGTGTGCACCCGCCCCGGGAAGGCCGCCGAGATCTTCTCCGCGACGGAGCGCAGGGTCCAGATCTCGGCCGCCGGGTTGGACTCCAGGCCGGCGCGCAGCCGGTCCTCGTTGAAGTGGTCCGGGTGCTCGTGCGTGACGAGGATGGCGTCGGCGCCGAGCGCCGCGTCCTGTTCGCTGAAGGAGCCGGGGTCGATGACGAGGCTCCGGCCGTCCCGCTCCAGGCGGACACAGGCGTGTGTCTTCTTCGTGAGCTTGATGCGCTTCGCGGCAGTCGTCATGCCCCCATCCTGCTACTCCTGGGGCGTGGTTTCCTCACGGATCACGGCCTGGGCGATCTTGAAGGCGGAGTTCGCCGCGGGGATGCCGCAGTAGACGGCCGCCTGGAGCAGCACTTCCTTGATCTCCTGAGGGGTGAGGCCGTTGCGCAGGGCGGCGCGGGTGTGGAAGGCGAGCTCGTCCAGGTGGCCGCCCGCGACGAGCGCCGTGAGGGTGACGCAGCTGCGGGAGCGCCGGTCCAGGCCGGGCCGGTTCCAGACCTCGCCCCACGCGTAGCGCGTGATGAGCTCCTGGAAGTCCGTGGAGAAGTCGTCGGCCGCGGCGAGCGCGCGGTCCACGTGCGCGTCGCCGAGCACCTCACGGCGGACCTTGATCCCCGCTTCGTACGGGTCGGGGCGCCCGCCGCCCACGGCCTCGGGCTGCTCCATGGGCCCGATCTCCGCGACGGGGAAGACGGGCGGCGGCGGGGCGAGGATCGGCTTGACGGGCGGGGCGCTGATCGCCGCGTGCGATCCGGTGGCGTCGGTCGCGAGCGGCCAGGCGGTGGAGAAGTGACGTACGAGAAGGTCGGTGACGGCGGCGGGCTGCTCGACGGGAGCGAGGTGGGAGGCTCCCGGCACCACGGCGAGGCGGGCGTCCGGTATGCCGGCGACGAGGGTACGGGCCTCGCCCTGCCCGGTGACCTGGTCCTCCGACCCGACGAGCACCAGCGTGGGCACTCCGATGCGCCCCAGTTCGGCACGCACGTCGAAGGCGGCGAGGGCCTCGCAGGCGGCGATGTAGCAGCCGGGGTCCGTGGTCCGCACCATCTGTACGGCCCAGTCGGTGATCGCGGGCTGCGCGGCGGCGAAGCCGGGCGTGAACCAGCGCTCGGGCGACGTACGCGCGATGGGGTCGAGCCCATTGCTCCGCACGATGACACCCCGCTGGCGGAACTCGTCGGCGCTGCCGAAGCGGGGCGAGGCGGATATCAGCGCCAGGGAGGCGACGCGCTGCGGGTGCCGCAGGGCGAGCTCGGCGCCGATCGCGCCACCGAACGCGCAGCCCGCGTAGCCGAAGCGCTGCACGCCGACCTCGTCGAGCGTGGCGAGGAGCCGCTGGGCGAGCTCGCCGACGGAGCCACAGGGGTGTGCGGGGGCGCCCCCGTGTCCGGGCATGTCGAAGCGGAACACTCGCCACTGCTTGACCAGCTCGGGGACCTGCCGGTCCCACATGTGCCAGGTGGTACCCAGTGACGGACCCAGGATCAGGACTGGGGCGTCTTCTGGCCCGTCAAAGCGGTATTGGAGGGTCTGCTGCGTCGTCTCGCTCATCCGCCTCACGCTCTCATATCTCACAACGGCCCCTATAGGGAGGTCACGAGTGTATGTCGCTGACCAGGTGGAACACCTCGCGGGCAACGTATCGCTTGAGGCATCGGGTTCAGCGGACTCCTGGGCTTGATCCGCTTTGACGGGCATCTGAGATCAGGGGTTCTGCCCCGGGAGGATGTCCATCATGGAGAGCATGGGGCAGAAGAAGCCTCGCCATCGCCGCTCGTTCACGCCCGAGTTCAAGGCCGAGATCGTCGAGCTGTGCCAGCGATCCACGCCCCGCGCACCGGCAAGAACATCGAGATCACTCCCCTCGACAGCATGCCCTTCTTCGCGGCCACGCGCCCCTGACGCTCTCCCTCTTCTGTCGCCCACCCCTCAGGTGGCAACTCACCGTCGGGGCTGCAGCAGCCGCGCCTCCGTTCGCAGTCGAATCGCGCCAGCCCTGACGTCACCTGAACTCTGATGAAGCAAGCGGGCTGAAGGTCCCTGGTGCGAATCATGAGGGGCCGGCCGAGAGGCTCCGGCCGCGGAGGTGCCCGGTGTACGCACTGCCCCGCGGCCTTCCCTGCCGCGGGGACAGTGGACGCACGGTCAGTGTCCCGCTACGACGCCCGACAGCTCGTTGGTGCCCTGCGGCAGGGTCACCGAGGTGATCTTCTTGCCGGTCTCCAGATCGATGGCGTGCAGAGCCTTCTTGCCGGGGTCGGAGACGTACGCGGTGTCGTCGCGGACGAACAGGGTGGGCCGGGCCTCCTGCCAGTCCAGCGGCTCCTGCCACTTGCCCACGGCCGGGATCTTCTTCTCGATCTCGCCGCTGTTCTGGTCGATGACGTGTATGGCGCCGTCGGTGCCAAGGACGAGGGCCTCGCCCTCCGGGCCACGCGCCAGTGAGCGGAAGGAATAGCTGACGCCCAGGTCGACCAGGCGCAGCTTCTTCTTCTCGGTGTCGATCAGGGAGACGTGCGTGGGCCGCTCCAACTCGGCCTCCGGGTCGGTCTTGTAGTCGCCCAGGAGGATCGGGGAGGCGTCACTGCCGGCCTGGTTGCCGATGCGGCCGTAGTCGTCAGGGGCGTCGACCTTGGTGAACTTGCCGTCCTGGTAGATCAGTACGCCGTCCTCACAGCCGACGGCGACGGCCTCGTCCTGGGCGGCCGCCTCGCCGTGCACGCCGGGGCACTTCTCGTCGCGCTTGATCTCCTTGTTGTGCTTGTCCAACACCAGCGCGCCGGTCCGCTTCTCCTCGGTGCCCAGGGTGCTGAGGAGTTCGCCGTTGGCCAGTTCGATGGCGACGCCGTGGTGTGCCTCGGCGGAGGAGTAGGTGCGTCCTTCCGGCTTCTCGCCGCTGCGCAGGTCGGCGGGGTCGAAGACGTTGACCTCTCCGGTGCCGTCGGTGAAGAGCACCGTCTTGCCGGCGTGACGCACGACGTGACCGGGCTTGGAGCCCTTGTACTCGATATCGGTGAGGGCCTGTCCGGTGGCGTCCAGGACTCGGAAGCCGGCGTCCGTGGAGACGACGACGTGGTCCTTGTCACCGGCGGGGTTGACCCGGTTGAAGCCGGACAGCTTGATGGTCTTGGTCAGCTTCAGGCTCTCGCCGTCCAGGATGTACAGCCCGCCGTCGAAACTGGCGACCAGCGGGTCCTTGACCGCGGCTGCGGGCGTGGCGTCGGCGGCGCCCCCGGCCTTGGCGTCGGAAGAGGAGTCCTCCCCTCCGCAGGCGGTCAGCACGGTGGATACCGCCAGGGCCAGTGCCGTCCCCGTGAGAGCCCTGCTACGTATCGACTTGTTCATCGGTGTGTTCCTTTCCAAGCCGCTCGGTGGCGGCAACGGATACGTGATGGTTTCGGCCCGGCCGGTGTCCGTCGAAGGCGCGGGGGTCAATCGCCAGTCGTGCCGGAGGTCAGGCCGTCGGTCATGGCGGTGGTGTTGGCGCGCATCATGCGCAGGTAGGTGTCGGCGCCCCCGCCCTCGGCGGTCAGCGACTCCGAGAAGAGCTCCACTACCTGCACCCCGCCGCCCAGTTCCGTGCGCAGGACCTTGGCGAGCCGTGTCGGCTGGGATGAGTCGGCAAACACGGTGCGTACGCCGGCTTTCTCCATGGCCTTGGTGAGCGAGCTCAGGTCGGAGGAGCTGGGTGAGGCCAGAGTGGTGCCGCTGGGGATGACCGCGCCGATCACTCGGAAGCTGAAGCGGTCGGCGAGGTAGCCGAAGACATGGTGGTTGGTCACCAGGGCGCGATGGTCCTCCGGGATGCGGTCGAAGGACTTCTCCATCCAAGCGGCAAGGCCGGTGAGCTCATGCCCGTAGCGATCGGCGTTGGCGTGGATCGCGCTGTCGTCCACGCCGTCGACATGTTCGGTCACCTGGTCGGCTATCAGGCCGGTGGCCTTGTGCACCCGGTCGGGATCGGTCCAGAAGTGCGGGTCGGATTGTCCTTCCTCTTCCGTGGGGCCGCCGTCGTCGGCCGTTCGGAAGGTGAGCGGGTCGACCGCCTCGCCGACTGCGAAGGTGGCGACGCCGGACTCGCGGGCCGCGTCCACGTGCCGCAGGACGTTCTCCTCCAGCCCCAGGCCGTTGTAGACCACGAGGTCGGCGCGCTCCAGTTCGGCGGCCTGCACCGCTGAAAGACCAAAGGAGTGCGGATCGGCATTGGGCTTCATCAGGACGGTGATGTCGGCTTCGCCACCGACGATTTCCCGGGTGATGTCACCGAGGATGTTGGTCGTGACGACGATGCGGGGCTGGTTCTCACCGGTCGTGCAGGCGGTGGCGGCAGCCGCCGTGACGAGGGCGAGCAGGCCCACGACGAGACTGCGCAGCCGTGCCGCGCCCACCCGTACCCGCTGCTTCGCCGCGCTTCGGCTCATCGGCCCGTCTCCGCCATGAGGACCGGCTCAATGTCCAGGTCGAAGGAGCGCGCGACGCGCAGGTCATCGTTGTAGTCGATCTCGTGCACTCTCTTGCCATCGGGGTCGTTGACGTAGGCGCGGCTGCGGTCGACCTCGATGACGGGGGCCTTGCCGTCGATACCGGCCCGCTCTTTTCCGGTCAGGAGCGCCTTGGTCCGTGCGGTCTGCTTGCCGGTTTCGATGTCGTATCCGTGCAGCGCGCCGTCGGTCTCGAGGACGAGCAGCGGGGAGCCCTCTCCAGCGGAGTTGGTGGCGACGACGGGCCCGGTCTCGACTCGGGTCCACTTTCGCTTGGTGACGTCCAGGACCCACACGGCGTCGTCCCCGGCCGGTGCGGTGAGAGTGTCACTGCCGGGCCGCTGCCAGAAGTCGGTGGCCCGCTCCTTCGCCGGCACGTCCTCGTCGTAGGGAATCCTCTCGGCGGTGAACGCGCCGTCCTCCTCGCGGACGATCAGGGCACCGTCGGCGCAGTTCAGGATCACGCCGCGCCGGGTGACGGCGTCACCTCGCGGTTCCTCGCACTCCACGTCAGGGGAGGCGACGCGCTCACCTTTCCGGTTGAGTACGACGAGCTTCGTGGTGTCGCCCTCCGCCGCGAGGGCGAGCAGGTGCTCTTCGTACGGAACGACGGCTTCGGCGTAGCTGCCCGTCAGCGTCCGGGAGGACGCGATCTTGCCCTTCTCCAGCTTTTTGCGGTCGTAGAGGACGGTCTGCCCGTCCTCGTCGGTCACGGCGGTCACGACCATGTCGCTGCGCACCTGCGCCTCGCGGCCCACGGAAAACTCACCCACATCGCGTATCGCCGCGCTGTAGTAGTGGACGTGGTCACCGTGGTCGACCATCCAGGCGCCGCTGTCCAGCACCTGTGTGCCGCCGGCGGTGTGGAGGTAGCCGAACCGTCCGTCCGTGTCCAGCCTGGCGGCACCGTCCACCTTGGCCGTCTCATGAACCTTGCCGGTGATGAGGTCGAGAATCCGGCTGTTTCCGCTGTCGGGGTCGTTGAGGAGCAGACGTGACTGCTGCTCGGCGGCTTCCCTCGCTCCCTCTACGTACCCGTGTGGTGTGTCGGACGAGGAGCTCGCCTCGGACCGGGAGTCAGGACCCTTCTCTCCCGCACAACTCGTGGTGAGCAGCGCGGTGAGTACCAGGGCGGCCGGAGCCCATGAAATGACGTTTCTGCGGACGGTCATGACGTTCGCCTCAGGCTTCTTTCAGTTGACTTGGGGGGTGCGGGCGGGAGTGAGGCGCGCGCGGCGGTGACGCAGGCCGGACACCACGTGGGAGATGAAGAACAGGCTCACCGCGAGGGCCGAGACGGTCGCGCCGGCAGCGGTGCCGAGGTGCCAGGACAGCAGCAGTCCGCCGAACGTGGCGGCTGTGCCGAGGAGCGCGGCGAGCACCATGACCCCGGGTACGCTGCGCGCCCACGGCAGGGCCGCCGCCGGCGGAGCGATGAGCAGGCCGAGGACGAGGAGCGTTCCGACGATGTGGAACGAGGCCACGATGGCCAGCCCGAGCAGGCCGAGCAGCACGGCATGGGCCAGGCGCGGACGCAGCCCCAGAGTCTGAGCCTTGCGCGAGTCGAACGCCAGGGCCAGGAAGGCGCGGTGGCCGAGGACCGAGACCACCAGAGCCGCGAACAACGCCGCCGCGAGCAGGTAGAGGTCCTGTTGCCGGACGGCGAGGACGTCGCCGAACAGGAAGCCGGTCAGGTCCACGGCGAAGGACTGCGAGCGCGACACGATGATCACGCCGAGCGAGAGCATGCCGACGAAGAGCAGCCCGATGCCGGTGTCCTGGGACAGCCTCGGTGTACGTCCGAGCACGGTGACACCCGCCGTCATCACGGCGGCGCTGGCCACCGCGCCCACCAGCAGGTTGCCGCCGAACAGCGCGGCCAGCGCGACCCCCGGCAGCAGACCGTGGGACATGGCGTCGCCGAGGAAGGCCATGCCCCGCAGAACCACCCAGGTCCCCGCCAGCGCACAGATCGCGGACACGAGCACCCCGCCCCACAGAGCCCGCTGCACAAAGGTCACCTCGAACGGGGCCGTCAACCATTCCATGACGAGGACAGTACAATGAAAACCATGTTCATAACGCCCGACCCCTCGCCCATCGCACGCCGATCACGGACCCCTCACGTCCGTTTCATCGACTTGTACGCCGGCTACCCAGGGCGAACCGTCCTCCACCAACTCACTGCGGAAATACCGAAGTTGGCGATGACGGCACTTGTCGGCCCGAACGGCAGCGGCAAGTCGACCTTGCTCGGCGTTCTCGCCGGTGTGATCCATGCGACATCCGGCGAACTGCATCACCACGGAGCACGTCCGCCCGCGTTCGTACCGCAGCGCGGAGCCGTGGGCGACAGCCTGCCGCTCACCGTCCGGCAGACCGTGGAGATGGGGCGCTGGGCCGAGCGAGGGCCGTGGCGTCGACTGAGCCGCCGGGACCACGCAACCGTGGACGCCGCTCTCGACCGGCTCGGCATCGGCGACCTCGCCTCACGCCAACTGGGAGAACTGTCGGGCGGACAGCGTCAACGCGCGCTCATCGCACAGGGGTTGGCGCAGGAGTCGGACCTGCTGCTTCTCGACGAACCGACCACGGGCCTGGATCCGGAGGCGAGGGAACGGATCGGGGCCCTGCTGACGGCACTCACCGCGGACGGCGTGACGGCAGTTCAGGCGACACACGACCTGGAGGTCGCGCGCGCGGCGGACATGTGCCTCTTGCTCCAGGACGGCCGTCTCGCCGGACAAGGGCACCCCGACCAGGTCCTCACCACGACGGCACTGGCCCGAATGTGGCAACCATTCTGAATCACGGGTTCACCGCGCCCCCCGTTAACAATGAACATTGTTTTCATGTAGCGTCGAGGCCCCGCCGGACCGAACTGCGCCCCTCCTCCCGACACTTACCGGGAGATGCTGCCCGGCCTGGCCGCTCAGCACCTGCCGCAGGCCGAGGAGCACCGGTTCAACCTCCTGAGGCTTCCGTAACACCCGATCGACCCGCCCCCCTTTTTTTGTTGAGAGGACACCTGTCATGGCTGTTCCCAAACGCAAGATGTCCCGCAGCAACACCCGCCACCGCCGGGCCCAGTGGAAGGCGAGTACGCCGCGGCTGGTGGACGTGACCGTGGACGGCGTGACCTACCGGGTCCCGCAGCACCTCGCCCCCGCCTACCGGCGCGGCCTGCTGCGCCCGGAGGGCTGACGGCATGCTGTCTCGACGCCTTCCGGTCACCGTGCTGTCGGGGTTCCTCGGCGCCGGTAAGACGACCCTGCTCAACCATGTCCTCACCAACCGCGAGGGCCTGCGCGTCGCGGTGATCGTCAACGACATGAGCGAGATCAACATCGACGCCGCGCTGGTCCGCGGAGGTGAGGCCGCGCTCTCCCGGACCGAGGAGCGGCTGGTGGAGATGACCAACGGCTGCATCTGCTGCACCCTCCGGGACGATCTGCTGGAGGAAGTCGACCGGCTCGCCCGGGAAGGCCGCTTCGACTACCTGCTCATCGAGTCCAGCGGCATCTCCGAACCGATGCCCGTAGCAGCCACCTTCGCCTTCGCCCGCGACGACGGCGCCGTGCTGGACGAGGTGGCTCGCCTCGACACCATGGTCACCGTGGTCGACGCGGCCAACTTCCTGGCCGAGCTGTCGGACGGCGACGACCTCACCGAGCGCGGACTCGCTCCGTACGAGGACGACGAGCGCACCGTGAGCGATCTGTTGATCGACCAGGTCGAGTTCGCCGACGTGCTCGTGCTCAACAAGCTGGACCTGGTCGACGACGCCGAGGCAGACCGGCTGCGCGGGGTGCTGACCCGGCTCAATCCCCAGGCCCGGCTGATCTCCTCGGTCCAGGGCCGGGTCGACGCCCGTGACGTCCTGGAGACCGGACGCTTCGACCTCGAACGCGCCCAGCAAGCGCCCGGCTGGGTAAGGGAGTTGAACGGCGACCACGTCCCGGAGACCGAGGAGTACGGCATCTCCTCCATGGTCTTCCGCTCGCCCGCCCCTTTCCACCCCGGCCGGCTCTGGAAGCTCGTCACCCAGGACCTGGACAGCGGTGCGTACGGCCGCGTCCTGCGCTCCAAGGGCTTCTTCACCCTGGCCGGGCGCGGCGGTGTGACCGGTCTGTGGTCCCAGGCCGGCTCCGTCGCCCGCTTCGAACCCTCCGGCACACGGAACGAGGACGTGCCGCACGCCCAGGAGGTGGTGTTCATCGGTGTCGGTCTGTCGGCGGACGCACTCCGCGCCACACTGGTCGGCTGCCTCATGGCCGAGGGGGAGCCGGCGCCCGCGACCGACCCCTTCCCCGGCTGGGACACCGGAGAGGTGTGCGAGCACGAACATGAACACGAGACCCAGAGCCTCGCAACGCCCGTCTGATCCAACGCGGGGCGAGTGGCGCTACACCCGACAACGGGCCGCCGTCCTGGCGGCATTGACCGCCTGCGGGGGCTTCACCTCGGTCCAGCCCCCGCACGTGGCACTTACGGCGGACGGGGTCGAGGCCGGCCTGACCACCGTCTACCGCACCCTGCACCTGCTGGAGACAGCGGCCAGGTGGACATGGTGCGCGACGGCGACGGTGAACGCCTCTACCGGCCGCGTCCCGCCGACGGACACCGGCACTACCTCCTGTGCCGACACTGCGATCTCAGTCTCGCCGTCGACTCCGACGAGGTCGAGCGGTGGGCGGTCGAGGTCGCGCGTATCACCGGTTTCCACGACGTGGACCACACGCTCGCACTGACCGGCGTGTGCAACAGCTGTCACGCCGGACACAACGACGGTCGGACGGGCACGTGATACGTACGCATCGCGCCTGGGCACAAACCCAGGCGACTGCGTTCACGCCCATGCCGATGCGGCGCCGCGGCGGCAGGCGTCATGACAACCTCGACCTGCTCGTCGAGAACTTCCCCGGTGCGCTGCTGGCCTCGGACACGGCCGGCCCCGGAGTCGTCGGCACCCGCCGCGTTCACCGTCATCGGCCTCGCCTGTCTACGGCAGAGGAGGCGCCTGACGTGAGCCGCGGACGGCCAGGAGGCTCACGAGGGGGTGTGGAGCCAGCAGGCGGCCGGGCCGAAGTCGGGTTCCTCCGCGCGGCAGACGTCCATCGCGTGCGGGCAGCGCGGATGGAAGCGGCAGCCCGACGGCGGGGCGGCGGGGTCGGGGACGTCGCCGGGGAGCTCGGCGGGCAGGTTGCCCAGGCCGTCGGGGGCGGGGATGGCGCGCAAGAGGGCCTGGGTGTACGGGTGTTGGGGCGAGGCCCAGACGGCGGCGGTCTCGCCGACCTCGACGATCTTGCCGAGGTACATGACCGCGATCCGGTCGGCGATCAGGCGGACCACGGAAAGGTCGTGGCTGATGAAGAGGAGGCCGGCACCCGAGTCCACGGCCAGGTCGCGCATGAGGGTGGCGATCTGGGACTGCGCGGAGGCGTCGAGCGCGGAGATCGGCTCGTCGCCGATCAGCAGCCGGGGGCCGGCGGCCAGCGCGCGGGCGATGGCGACGCGCTGGCGCTGGCCGCCGGAGAGTTCGTGCGGATGGCGGTCGGCGAAGGAGCGCGGAAGGCCGACGCGTTCGAGGAGGTCGGCCGGGGTGCCCGCGCCGCCGCGGACGCGCAGGCCGTCGGCTATCTGGTCCCCGGCACGGCGCCGCGGGTTGAGCGAGGCGTACGGGTCCTGGAAGACCATCTGGATGCCGGTCAGCGTCCTGCGCCGCAGGCCGAGCGGGGTGACCGGCCGGCCGTCGAACGTGATGGAGCCGCCCGCCGCGGCGTGCAGCCCGCAGACGGCACGGGCCAGCGTCGACTTGCCGCACCCCGACTCGCCGACGAGGCCGACGACTTCGCCCGCGGCGACCGTGAGGCCGGCCCCGGCGACAGCCCTGACGGCGGACTGCCCGGGGGAACGGTGCTCGACGACGAGATCGGAGATGCTCAGCAGGGTCACGGGAGGGCCTCCAGGAGCGAGCGGGTGTAGGGGTGGGAGGGCGCGCGCAGGACGGAGTCCCGTGCGCCCGACTCCACGACCAGGCCGTCGCGCAGCACGCTCACCTCGTCGGCGATCGCCGACATGACACCGAGGTCGTGCGTGATGAGCAGGACGGCGAGGCCGAGTTCGTCGCACAGGCCGCGCAGCAGCCGCAGGACTCCGGCCTGCACGGTCACGTCGAGCGCGGTGGTGGGCTCGTCGGCGATGAGCACCTGGGGGTCGCAGGCCAGCGCGACCGCGACGGCGATACGTTGCCGCATGCCGCCCGAGAACTGGTGCGGGTAGCGCCGATACGCCTCGGCCGGGCCGGGGATGCGGACCTTGGCGAGGAGTTCGACGGCGCGCTCCCGCGCCTCGGCCCGGCCGATGCCCAGGTGCGGCCGCATGTGCTCGGTCAGCTGCCTGCCCACGCTCAGCATGGGGTGCAGGCTGGTGGACGGGTCCTGGAAGACCATCGCGATGTCGTTGCCGCGCACCCGGCCCAGCTCCTTGTCCGGGAGCCCCAGCAGGTCGCGCCCCGCGAGGTCGATGCGCCCGCTCGCCCGCGCGCCGTGCGGCAGGAGCCCCAGGACGGCGAAGCCCGTCATGGTCTTGCCCGACCCGCTCTCCCCGGCGAGGCCGTGCACCTGCCCCTTGTGGAGGGCGAGGTCGACGCCGGACAGGATCTGTGTCCCGCGGATCGACACCCGCAGATCGGTGATGGTCAGGGTCACAGCGCACGCTCCTTCACGGTGCGGGCCGTACGGGGGTCGAGGGCGTCGCGCAGCGTGTCACCGAGGAAGTTGAACGCCAGCACCACGGTGAGGATCGCGAGGCCCGGGAACGTGGCCACCCACCAGCTGTCGAACACCTCCATGCCCGACGCCACCATCGCCCCCCACTCGGCGGACGGCGGCTTGGCGCCCAGGCCCAGGAACGACAGGCCGGACAGGAGCAGCAGTGCCGTGCCCATGTCGAGCGTGGCGAGCACCAGGACGGGGCCCACCACGTTGGGCAGCACGTCCACGCGCAGCGAGCGCCACACCGAGAAACCGAGCAGCCTCCCGCTGAGCACGAACTCCCGCTCGCGCACGGCGAGGACCAGGCCGCGGCCGACGCGTGCGTAGGACGCCCAGGCGACGACGAGCACGGCGAACACCGCGTTCGTGAGGCTGGCGCCCAGCGCGGCCGCCACCACCATGGCCAAGATGATCGTCGGGAACGCGAAGACGAGGTCCGTGAGGCGCATGATCACCTCGTCCGCCCACCGTCCGAAGTATCCGGCGACACCGCCGAGGAATCCGCCGATCAGGACCGACAGGGCGACCAGGAGCAGGGTGAGCGGGATCGACACACGCGCGCCGTACAGGACCCGGCTGAGGACGTCGCGGCCGAGCTGGTCGGTGCCGAACCAGTGCCCGGGACCCGGTTCGGCGAGGCGGGGCAGTTCCTGGGCGAGCGGATCGTACGGAGCGAGCAGGGGCGCGGCGGCGGCGATCACCAGCCACGCCAGCGCCACCACCGCTCCGGCGACGGCTTGCGGCCGCCGCCACGCGTCGGGCAGTCGTTCCATGGCACTGCGCAGCTGTCTCATCGCAGCCTCACCCGGGGGTCGATGACGCCGTACAGGACGTCCACGAGCAGGTTGATCGCCAAGTAGACGCCGCTCACCACCAGGCCGACCCCCAGGATCGCGGGCAGGTCGAGGGTGGTGGCGCTCTTGTACGCGTACTGGCCGACGCCCTGCCAGGCGAAGATCGCCTCGACCAGCACGGTGCCCGACAGGAGGCTGCCGAACGCGAGCCCCGCCACCGTGATGATCGGCACGAGCGCGGAGCGCAGCACGTAGCGGAAGAGGATCACCCGGCCGGGAAGGCCCTTGGCCCGGCCGGCGCGGACGTGGTCCTGGCCGAGCACCTCCAGGACCGCGCTGCGGGTGAAGCGGGTCAGCAGGCCGATCGTGTAGAGCGAGAGGACGAGGGCGGGCACGATCAGATGGCCGAGCGCGCTGCCGAAGATGTCCCACCGGCCGGCCAGCGCCGCGTCCACCGTGTGCAGTCCTGTGACGGGTTCCGGCGCTCCGATGCCGGGGTCGACCCGGCCGCTGCCAGGAGTGAGTCGCAGGCGGTAGAAGAAGACGTAGAACGCCAGGAGCGCCAGCCAGAACGTCGGCACCGAGACGCCGATCAGGCTCAGCATCCTCAGCACGTGGTCCGCGAGGCGGTCCCTGCGCAGGGCCGCGATCAGGCCGAAGGCCACACCGAGCACCAGCGACACCAGGATCGCGGCGCCCGCCAGTTCGAGCGTCGCGGGCACGAACTCCGCCAGGTCCTCGCTGACCGGGCGGTGGGACTGCTGGCTCGTGCCCAGGTCGCCGTGGAGCAGGCCTTCAAGGAACAGCACGTACTGCTGCGGGAGCGGTTTGTCGAGCCCGTGCTCGGACCGCCACTGCGCCACGGCCGCCGGGTCGCCCGCGGCCCGCTGCCCCAGGTTCGCCGCCACCGGGTCGCCCGGCACCAGGTTCGTCAGCATGAACGTGACCAGCGTGATGCCCCAGGCCAGCAGGATCGCGACGAGGACCCTGCGGACGAGGAAGCGGAGGAGAGGCCTACTCCGGCGGGGCGGGCGCCGGACGCGATTCCGGGTGGTCGTCATGTCACTTCGCACCGAGGTCGGCCACGTCGACGGTCCACACCGGGTGGTAGGCGAGTCCGGTCACCGAGTCGGCCGTCACGATGTTCTGGCCGGGCTGGATGAGCGGGACGAACGGGCCCGACGCGTTCAGCCGGGTCTGTACGTCGGCATAGGCCTGCTTGCGCGCGTCCTCGCCGATCGTGGCTGCGGCCTTCTCGCCGGAGGCCTCGAGCTCCTTCGCCGCGCCCGCCTTCCAGCCGACGCGCAGGCCCATCATCTTGCCGGGCAGGAACACCAGGTAGCCGCTGGGGTCGGGGTGGTCCGGGCCCCAGTACCACAGGCCCATCTCCTCCTTGCCGTTGCGGAAGTTGTCCGCCGCGGTGGTGAGGGGGGCGGGTGCGAGGTCGACGGTGATGCCGACCTCCTTGAGGTTGGACTGGATGCGCTCGGCCAGGGGCTGCAGGGAGAGGCCGTTCACGGTGAGCTCGCTCGGGTACTCCAGCTTGACCTTGGGATGGGTCAGCCCGCTCTCCGCAAGTGCCGCCTTCGCTCCGGCCACATCGCGCTCGGGCGCCTTCTCGGGCGGGAGCGCGCCGAGCAGTTGGGAGGGGATGATGCCCGGCGCCTGCACCGACCCCTGTCCCGCCAGTTCGAGCAGGCCCGCGTAGTCGACGCCTTTGCGTACGGCTTCCACGAACTTGGGGTTCGACGTCACCTTGCTGATCGCCTTGTTCCTGCTGTGGTGCAGATAGATCACGTTGGCCGACGCGGTCCGCTTCACCCGCACGGTGGCGGGCATGCCCTTGACCTGGTCGCCGGAGAGGTTCAGTGCCACCTGGCTGTCGCCGCGCTGCACGTTGAGCTTCTGGGTGGCCGCTTCGACGTTGCGTATGACGACCTTGTCGTACGTGGGTCTGTCGCCGTAGTACTTCTTGTTCGCCCGCAGCACCACCTGGTTGCTGACGTTGAAGGACTCGATCGTGTAGGGCCCCGACCCGGCCGACGTCTTGTTCAGGTACTGCTCCGCCTTGTCCTTGGGCCCGGTCGTCGCGCCGTGTGCCTTGGCGACCTTGCTGTTGAGGATCCCGAGGGTGGGGTTCGGCAGGATGTACGGCAGCGCGGGGTTGGGCTTCTTCGACGTCAGCGTGATCGTGGAGTCGTCGGTCTTCGCCACCTCCACGCCGTCGAGGAGGAACGACGGGTTGCCCTTCATGTCGCGCAGACGGGTCAGCGAGAACATCACGTCGTCGGCGGTGAGCGCGGAGCCGTCGCTGAACTTCGCGCCCGAACGGAGCTTGAGCGTAAGGACCTTGCCGTCGTCCGACAGCTCGAACGACTCCGCGAGCGCCGGCACCGGCTTGGTCACGTCACCGCCGTCGAAGGTGAGCAGCGTCTCGTACACCGCCTTGCCGACGAAGAGGCCGGTCGCCTCGTACATCCGTCCCGGATCGGCCGTCTTGAGGTCGAAGGACGTGTCGATGACGAGCGTCCTGTCACCGGCCGCCGGTGTGCGCGAACCGCCACCGGAGCAGGCGGCCAGCGCCACAGCGGTGGCGAGCAGCAGGGCCGTCAGGTTCGTGCGGGACGCCATGAGAGGACCTCCAGGTCGGACGGCAGCGCGAGGCAGTTGACGTCGCGCGGATTGCGTGAGTCACCCGTTGGTCACGTAGGACATGCACGTCAGTCGCGTCATACAGGCACGTCGTACGGGCCGTGACGAGGTAACAGCGAACGCTAGGCCAGCCACCGGGACGCCTCTTCGGACCGTCGTACGAAGGGAAGCGCGCCGATATGTGCCGCTGTCCCAAGGGCACTTGGCGGTCCCGGTCCAGGGGCGTCGCCGGCCGGGTTCGTAGCGCGGCACCAATCGGTGGGCGGGATTACGTCGTGTTGTCCTTAGCCAGAGCGCGCCGGAGCTGGGGACGATGTCGGCTCCCGGAGGCACTGCCCGCTCCCGGAGGCACTGCCCGGGAGTGCGTACCTGCCAGCCCGCTCCGAAAGGAAGCCCCATGTTCCGTCGTCCCAGAGCTGTCCTCGTCGCGAGTATCGCGGCCATGGTCATGGTCGCGTCACCGGCTGCGTCCGTGGCCGCGCCCGCCGCGCCCGCCGGACCCGCCGGACCCGCCGGACCCGCGACGAAGAACGACGCCGTCCAGCGTGTGCTCGACCGAGCGGTGAGCGAGGGAGGGGCTCCCGGCATGCTCGCCGAGGTCAAGGACGGCCCCACCCGGTGGTTCGGCTCGTCCGGCGTCGCGGACACGGCGACCGGCCGCAAGCTGAAGTCCTACGACCGCTACCGGATCGGCAGCACGACCAAGACGTTCACCGCCACGGTCCTGCTCCAGCTGGTGGGCGAGAGGCGGCTCAGCCTCGACGACACCGTCGAGAAGTGGCTGCCGGGCGTGGTGCAGGGCAACGGCCACGACGGCGGCGCGATCACCGTGCGGCAGTTGCTGAACCACACCAGCGGCATCTTCGACTACACGAACGACCCGGAGGTCCTGGCCAAGCTGGTCGGTCAGGGCTTCCTCGACCACCGCTTCGACAGCGTCCGGCCCAAGGAACTCGTCAGGACGGCGATGAGCCATGCGCCGGCCTTCCCACCCGGCACGTCGTGGGCGTACTCCAACACCAACTTCATCCTCGCCGGGATGATCGCCGAGAAGGTGTCGGGGCATCCCCTCGCCACCGAGGTGACCCGGCGGATCATCGGGCCGCTCGGTCTGTCCGGCACGTATCTGCCGGGTCGGAGCACGAGCATCTCCGGGCCGCACGGAAGGGCTTACTCCAAGCTCATGGAGCCCGACCCCGGAGCCCCGGTCCACGACGTGACCGAGATGAGCGCGACGTGGGCGGGCTCGGCCGGAGACATGATCTCCACCGCGGGCGACATCAACCGGTTCTACGGCGCCCTGCTCAACGGCAAGTTGCTGCGCCCCGCCGAGCAGAAGGAGATGTTCACGGCCGTACAGACCGAGAACTGGATTCCCAACACCGAGTACGGGCTGGGCCTGATCGCCCAGAAGCTGTCCTGCGGTGTGAAGGTGTGGGGGCACGGCGGCACGATCCACGGCTCGCTGTCGTGGTCGATGAGCCTGCGCGACGGATCGAAGTCCGCCAGCGTCAACATCAACGGCGACTGGGTCGATCAGGGCGGCATCTCCGTCGCCGTGATGGAGGCGGTCTTCTGTCCCGGCGGCGGCGAGGCCGCGGGGGCCGATGCGGGTTCCGGCGACTCGGGCGCGGGGGCCGGTGCGAGTTCCGGCGACTCGGGCGCGGGGGCCGGTGCGAGTTCCGGCGGCGAGGCCGCGGCCACGCGCCCGGCGATCCGCCCCCTGCAGCTCTCCTGACCACTACGTCACCGGACCGGACACCTGCGAGGCGACCTTGACCGAGCACCCCACTGTGCACGCCCTGACCGAGGCCGATGCCGCGTCCGCCCTGGCTCAGCTGCGGTCCGGCGTAACCATCAGGCAGCTGTCACGCGAGGCGGAGTTCCTGGCCGCCTGCGAGCTGCTCGACCGGGTGTGGCGGCCCTCTGCGGGCAACCCGCTGCTGACCACGGCGCTGCTGAGGGGCTTTCAGCACTCGGGCAGCTATGTGGCCGGTGCGTACGAGGCCGGTGCGTACGAGGCTGATCTGCTGGTCGGTGTGTGCGTCGGCTTCCTCGCGGAGAGCGGGCTGCACTCGCACATAGCGGGCGTCGACGCGCGGGCCCGCGGCCGGAACGTCGGGTTCGCGCTGAAGGTCCACCAGCGTTCCTGGTCACTTGAGCGCGGCATCACCAAGGTGACCTGGACCTTCGACCCGTTGATCAGCCGCAACGCCCACTTCAACCTCGCCAAGCTGGGCGCGGTGGCAAAGGAGTACCTGCCGGACTTCTACGGTGTCATGGACGACGGCGTCAACGAGGGCCAGGGGTCCGACCGGCTGCTCGTCGGCTGGAACCTGGCCGACCCCGCCGTCGCCGATGCCTGCGTCCGACGGCACCACCAGGCGTCCGTGCCACCGGACGCCGCGGCGGGCCTCGACGCGGACGCGGACGGACTGCCCGTCCGCGGACCGCTCGACGGTCCCTGCGTCAGTGTCCGCGTCCCGTCCGACATCGAGGCACTGCGCACCGAGCGACCGGAGGCCGCCCACGCCTGGCGCTCAGCGCTGCGCGAGACCCTCGGCGGCCTGCTCGCCGATGGAGCGGCCATCACCGGATTCACCCGCGACGGCCGCTACCTCATCGAACGGAAGGCGGACAACCGATGACCATCGGCGACGCACAGCCACGCCGTCGTAGCCTGCTGCCTCGCGGTCGGGGCTCCGAAGGACGTACGCGACGCCGTCATCGGAGTGCCAACCCGCCCCGGCGGGTGGGGACATGAACCGGCGGGGCCGCGGCGCGGCACCCCTCGGCCGCGTCCTCGCCGACCTGGGGTCGACCTTCATCGTGTCCACGGTCGGCGAACCGGATCCGGCGCGGCCGGTCGGCGGGGTGCTCATCCACGACCCGCAGGACACCCCGGCACGGCTGCCGGGGGCGATCGTCCTCGGCGTCGGGGTCTACGGCGCCGACGAGGTCGCGACCTTGGTCGAGCGAGCGGCCGGGCTCGGCGCGGCGGCCGTGATCGTGCGGGCCCCGATCGCCGTGGACGCCCTGGTGGAGGCGGCCGTCGACAAGGCCGCGATCCCGGTGCTCGGCCTGATGGCGGGCGCGTCCTGGGCGCAGGTCGCCGCGCTCCTGCGGTCGATGCTCTCGGTCGATGAACTCGTCGGGGAGCCGGCCGAAGAGCCCCTCGCCGGAGACCTGTTCGCGCTGGCCAACGCGATATCCGCGCTCCTCGACGGTCCGGTGACCGTCGAGGACCGCGACGGCAGGGTGCTGGCCTTCTCCAGCCGTCAGGACGAGGGTGACGAGGCCAGGATCGCGACGATCCTCGACCGCCAGGTCCCGGCGGACAAGCTGCGGGCCCTGGAGCAGCGCGGCGCGTTCCGCTCGCTGTACCGCAACGACGAGCCCCTGTACCTGGAGGGGATCGCGGCGAAGCCGCGGGTCGCGATCGCGGTCCGCGCGGGCGGGGAGATCCTCGGCTCCATCTGGGTCGTGGTCAAGGAACCGCTGACCGGGGACGGCGAGCGCGCGCTGAGCGACGCGGCCAAGGTCGCCGCACTGCATCTGCTGCGTCGCAGGGCGGGCGAGGACGTGGGGCACCGGCTCCGCGCCGACCTGCTCGCCACCCTCCTCGAAGGCGGCGAGGGCGCTCCCGGTGCCGCCGCCCGGCTCGGCCTCTCCCAGCAGCCCGCCTGTGTCCTTGCCCTCGCGGCGACCGACACCTCGCCTGCCGCCGACCGGGTCGTGGCCGCCGACCGGATCGCGGGCGCGCTCGCCCTCCATCTGAACGCGATCCACCCCAGGACGGCCACCGCCACGCTCGGCGGCGTCACCTACGCGGTGCTGCCCGCCGCGTCGGACGAGGCGGCCCGGCGGGTCGCCGAGTCCTTCCTCGAACGGATCGGCGACCGGGCATCCGCCGTGATCGGGGTCGGTGGTGTCGCGGTCAGGCCCGAGGACCTGCGCCGCTCCCGCGCCGAGGCCGACCGGGCCCTGCGGGTCCTGCGCGAGCGGCGGCCCGGCCTGAGGACCGCCCGCCTCGGCGCCGTCTACGTGGACGCCCTGCTCCTCGAACTGGCCGACCGGATCGCCACCGACGGCGGCGATCCCGACAGCCCGATCGTCCGGCTGCGGGCCTACGACGCCGAGCACAACATGACGCTGACCGAGACCCTCGCCGCCTGGCTCGACGCCTTCGGCGACGTCATCTCCGCATCGGCCGCCATGCACGTCCACCCCAACACCTTCCGCTACCGCCTGAAGCGCCTCGCCAAGGTGTCAGGGCTCGACCTGTCCACCCCCGAAGCCCGCTTCGAGGCGATGCTCCACCTGCGGCTCGACCCCTAGCCGCCGGTCCGGCCGGTGGCGGCGTTCTGGTGGAATGGCCCCGACCAGGCAGCCCCCGAAAGGACCAGGCATGAGTGACGCCCCGCCCTACATCGATGCCGAGGCGATCGCCCGGCTCGTCCCGATGTCCGCCGCGACCGAGGCGGTGGAAGCCGTCCTCAAGGCGGGCCTGGACCCGGAGGCGGAAGCTCCGAGGGGAGTGGTGGGCGTACCGGGCGGGCAACTGTTGCTGATGCCGTCCTCAACGGCGTCGTACACCGGGGTGAAGATCGCCACGGTCACCCCCGGCAACGCGGCCCGCGAACTCCCCCGCGTCCAGGGCGTGTACCTCCTCCTGGACGGCGAGACCCACACCCCGCTGGCCCTCCTGGACGGCATCGCCCTGACGTCACTGCGTACGCCCGCGGTTTCGGGAGCGGCGATCCGGCACCTCGCCACCCCGGACACGCGCCGCCTCCTGGTCTTCGGCACCGGCCCCCAGGCCTGGGGCCACGTGGAGGCGGTCCGCGCGGTGCGCCCGACGCTGGAGCACGTGGACGTGGTGGCGCGGAACCCCGAGCGGGTGGCGGACTTCGTCGACCGGTGCCGCGGGGCCGGCCTGTCGGCGGCGCCCGCGACCCCGGCGGACGTCGCGACGGCCGACGTGGTCTGCTGCTGCACGACGGCCCGCGAACCACTCTTCGACAGCACACTGCTCCCGCCCCACGCGACGGTGGCGGCTGTGGGCTCGCACGAGCCGGACGCGCGGGAGGTCGGCGAGGGACTCCTGGAGCGCGGCCTGGTCGTGGCGGAGTCCCGCGAGGTGGCGCTGCGGGAGTGCGGGGACATCGTCCTCGCCATCGGAGCGGGCGCCTTCGACGCCGGTCGACTGCACACACTGGACGCGCTGGTACGCGGCGATGTGACGGTCCCGCAGGACCGGCCCCGTTTGTTCAAGTCGGCGGGGATGGCCTGGGAGGACTTGGGAGTGGGAGCGGCGGCGTACGAGCGGTGGAAGGCTGAGTAGGGTTCCGACTCGGCAGGCGCGTCTCAGATCCAAAACCACACGAACGCCGGCCGGGCTTTCTGCTCCGGCACTCAGGAAGCATGCGCCCCTGCCAGACAGCAGACGGAGCCTCATAAGCCATCAACCGCATCGTTTGATCGGAAATAAGCCTTTCCTGACCGAATTTACTCTTCCTGCCTCCCGTGTCCGATCGGACCCTCGGACTAGGCGGGGCAAGGGCATCTTCGGGAGCGCCGATGGCGTACGTACCGATCCTGAAAGGCAAACTCGGCGAGATTCAGGCGCTCGGAAAGGTGTCGCCAAATATGCAATCGGCCATCCGCCCTGTGCTGGAGGCCATGCCTGGCGCAATGGATCCCTTGCAGACCATGGCCGACAGTGCGATGGAGCACTTGCCTCCGGGGATGACCGTCGCTGTTGACTGCACAGCCATCACGGAGCTGCGGAGGCTGGGCACCGCGTGGGTACCGCCTGCTGTATGGGTCGCCACCGTCTTCGACGAGCGCTCCATCCCTCTCCGTCTGGTCGTCAGGCTCACTTCCCCTCCTGAAACCCTCCGCGTCGCAGGAGAGCGGGCCCGGCACTACGAGACCAGTGCCGTACTACGGCTCCCACCGCCGCAGTTGGGCTTTGACCAGCGCTCTGCCTGGCGACGATTGAACTCCCTCCTCAAAGAGATGCGGCTGGACTGCGAGGACCTCGAGGTGCTCATCGACGCCGGTGCCATCCATTCAGACGACGATGTCAACGAGCTGACATCACGCATCTCCGAGACTCTTGATTGGCTGAATACATTTCCATGGCAAAGCATTACCGTCGGCGCAGGAGCATTTCCGGCGCGACTGGACAAGGTCCGGTTTCCGCGTGGCCGCATCACCCCAGTTCCCCGACGCGACGCTACCCTCTGGCAGAAAGTCACTGCCTCACGTCAACGCATGCTCCCGGACTTCGCGGACTACGGGGTCACATGCCCGAGCGTACCGAAACCCGGGGGAGGAAATCCTGACCCGAATATCCGCTACACCGTCAATGACACCTGGCAGGTCTACGTACATCGCCGCCGACAACGGGGCAATAACGATGACTTCTTCTCGCTCTGCGAGCGCCTGACAGACTCTCCTCACTGGCCCCGTCAGGGGGCTGCCACCTCCTGGGGTGATCAGCAACTCTCACTCTGTGCCCGACGGATGAGGCCGACAGCAGGGAATGCCACTCTTTGGCGAGCCTGGGCCACCTCCCATCATCTGGCAGTGGTCACCCAACAGCTCTCGTCAGGTGACAGCTGACATCGGCTGAACGAGAGTTCCTGACTCTTCTCATACAGGCAGGGCATCACACCCAAGACGGGTAGGCTTCACCGCAAGCTCTTGGGGAGAGCTTCATCTCTCGTCCAACAAAGGCAGTTCGGCCGTTGCCTTACAGTCTTGCCATCCCGTGGGGGGATCTCGCCTTGCATGAAATCGTCAAAGGCGCCAACGCAACTCTGTCTGCTCTCAGCACCAATGCAGACTCCGTCATCGTCAGCCTGAGCTGGAGCAGTCCGAGCGGTCAAGGCGACGCCGATGTCTCCGTACTGCTTCTGAGCGAGGAGGGGAAAGTCCGCAGCAACTCCGACTTCTTCTTCTACAACAACCCCGCCGCAGCAGACGGCAGCGTGCAGCTTCTCGGGATCACTCCGACGGAGAACGGGAACGAGGACCGAATTCGGCTGGACCTGAGCGCCATCCCGGCGAACGTCGACAGCATTGTCATTGCCGCGAGCCGTCACCAGCGGGCGCAGTTCGGCGAGTTGGAGAACCTCCGCCTCTCCCTGACTGACGGATCCGGCGACGCTGTTCTCGGCTTTGCCATCGCGGACGCGAGCGTGGA
This sequence comes from Streptomyces sp. A18, assembly GCF_059026065.1. Classification (NCBI taxonomy): domain Bacteria; kingdom Bacillati; phylum Actinomycetota; class Actinomycetes; order Kitasatosporales; family Streptomycetaceae; genus Streptomyces; species Streptomyces sp. A18. The sequence continues at coordinate 156,933 of NZ_JBWLKL010000012.1, forward strand.
GAGCGCGTTCGTCTTCGGTGAGATCTACCGGCGCAACAACGAGTGGAAATTCCGGGCCGTGGGGCAGGGCTACGACACGGGCCTTGCGGGGTTGGCCACCGACTACGGCATCGAAATCGACGAGGACGACGATCAGGAGGCCGAAGCCGAGACAGTGGGCGAGGCGGCGGGGGAGGCGGCAGAACCCGCGGCACCACAGGCGACAGCCGAAGCCGATCCGAACACCGAGGCGCCGTCAGCCCTCTCTGCTCGGCCAACCCAGGAATCGCCCGTCTCTGGACCCCCGCGCCGGCTGCGTACGGCCAAGAAGAAGGTCACGCTTCCCAAGGCGTCGAAGGCCTCCCTGGCAGAGAACGACGCGTGGCGTGCGTCCCGGCTTTTCCCTGCCGCGTCGCTGAAGAGTGACCGGGAGCGTGAAACGAAAGCCACTTCGATCCTGCTGTCCGTGATGACTCAGGTTCCCGAGTTCGGGCGTCGTCTCACTGCCGCCTTCGGGGCCCCCGCGGGCCGTATGGAGACCTACACCGAAGTCACCCTCCCCCACGGCGAGAATCCGAAGCGCCCGGACGGAGTCATCCGCGTCGAACGGGCCGGACGACTGTGGACGGCGCTGGTGGAGACCAAGACCAACGGCAACTCCCTCAGGGATGTGCAGATCCAGGACTACATGGACATCGCCGCCCGGCGTGGGTACGAAGCCGTCATCACCGTCTCCAACGACGTGGCCCTGGAAGGAAGCCCGCTCATCGACGTCAAGGTCGACGGCCGCCGCAAGCACAAGGTCGCGCTATGGCACCTTTCTTGGGCCGAAGTGACACACCAGGCCCAGATGTTGATCCGCCATGAAGGTGTACGTCATCAAGCCCACGCATGGCTGTTGCAGGAGCTGCTCCACTACCTCCAGCACGAGAACTCAGGCTGCCATGGCTTCCAGAACATGGGGCCGGCCTGGGTTCCCGTGCGCAAGGGCATCGACGACGAGACCATTTCCCCCGGTGATCCCCGCACCGTGCTGGTCGTCGAGAGCTGGGAACGCCTGATCCGACAGGTCTGCCTGCGGCTCGGCGGCGAACTCGGCACGAACGTCGTGCCGGTGCAGCGCGCCAAACGGGGAACCGATCCCCAGTCACGTCGCGCGCAACTGGCGGACCGCCTCGGTGAGGACGGGCGACTTCACGCCGAGATCCGGGTCGACGGAGCGCCCGGCGTTCTGTCCATCAGCGCCGATCTGCGCCTCGGCAAGCTGAGGACGTCCATCGAGGTCCCGGCACCGGACCAGGGGTATCCGCTCACCTGGGTGAAGCGGCTGATGAAACAGCTCAGCGAGGCGCCTGCGGACCTGCACGTCCAGACCCTCCTCGAGGACGAAGGAACCGGCCCGCGGGGCACGCTGGAGCGGCTGCGTCCCGAACCCGGTGATCTGCTGCCGACGGGATCCCAGCGCATCAGCGGATTCCGGCTCTCGCTCTCCAAGAGCGTGGGAAACACACGGGGGAACGCTGAATCCGGCTTCATTCGTAGTGTGGACTCGGCCGTCGACCGCTTCCACTCGACCGTGGTCATCCCTCTGGGGCAGCGCCAGGCCGGGCGCACGAAGCAGGGCGACCCCGCCTAGCGGCTCAGCTCATTCGTGTCGGCTGGTAGTCACTGGCCTCACCCCGACCACATCTGACGCATCCGGTCCCGGCACCCTCGCGGTGCCGGGACCTTCTCGAAGATCCCCTGAGCAACGCGGTGGACGCAATCGACTCCATAGCAGTGCAGCAGGGCGATGTCCTCCGTGGTCGGGCGATCCGGGAAGAGGGCAGAGATCGCTGATACCGCCGGGGCAGTAAAAGCGATCCGCTGTGCGCCCCTCGGCCAGGAGTTGCTGCCTGAACTCGCTGACGAAGACGGACTCGTGGCGGTTGACGACCATGAGGCGCTTGCTTCGTTTGTACGAGGTCCGTCGTGTGCGCTGCTCCTCAAGCGCTGCCTTGCGGGTGTTCTGGCGGGACTGTTCGAAGAGAGTCAGGACGTCCCGCCGTGCCTTCCGGGTGCAAATCCGAGAGCAGGTCCGCCTGTTGCGTGGTGAGCACCTCCGCGTAACGCCCCTCTGTGAAGTCCACGTGCTGTGCGAGGGTGTCAGCCCAGTGCCGACGCGTCTCTGCGCTTCCGTAGGACGGATATCAGGACGCGCACCAGGATCTCTCCCTCGGGTCGTTCGAACTGTTTCACACCACCCGCACCGCATGCCGCACCACCGCATCAAACAAATACCCCTGCGCGTTGTGCGCCGTCACCTCCGGCTGGGTGCGGCCCGTGGTGTCCGTGGCGCGGGCCAGGAGTGTCGTCGGGCCAGGGGTGTTGGGGTGCCATGGCGTGGTCCAGCGGGTCCAAGTGGCGCGGTGCGGCGTGTCCTTGAGGTGGGCGCGGTGCCAGGTCGTGCCCGCGTCCGTGCTGATGTCCACTCGGCTGATGGCGCCCGTCGCCGACCATGAGCGGCCGGTGAGGTGATGGGTCGTGGCCGCCTCGATGCTTGCGTTCCACGGGAGTTCGAAGGCGGACTTCAGGGTTTGGCGGGTCAGGGGTGCGCTGCCCTCCGGGGGGTACGCGTCGCCGAACAGGCGGTAGAACTGCGTGTTCCAGGGCGAGAAGAGGGGGTGTGACGAGACCTCGATGTCGCCCACCCATTTGATCGACGCGATGCCCACCCACGCCGGGACCAGGACCCTCACCGGGTAGCCGTGGTCCGCGGGCAGCGGGGCGCCGTTCATCTCGTAGGCGAGGAGCACGTCGTCAAGGGCCTTGGAGAGCGGGAGCGGGCGGCGGACCCTGCCCAGGTTCGTGCCGTCGTCCGTGACGTACTCCGCGTCCAGGCCGCTCGGCATCACGTCCACCGCGTGGCGCGATAGGCCTGCCCTGCGCAGGACTTCGGAGAGGCGCACGCCGCGCCAGCGGGCGTTGCCGATCGCTCCCAGGGTCCAGGCCGTGCCGGAGGCCGGTTCGCGCTGCTGGGTGGTGAAGAAGCTTCTGCCGTTGCCCGCGCATTCGACGAAGGCGGTGCGCGACGTCGACGGGAGGCGTTTGAGGTCGGCGAGCGTGAACTCCCTTGCCCCACCGCCCTTCAGGCCGTCGCCCCAGATCCGCAGGCTCCATGTCTTCGCGTCCAGGCGTGGCGTCGCCGTGTGGTTGCGTACGAAGAAGTGCGATGCGGGGGTCAAGTGGCCCGTCCCGGCGAGGGCTTCGAACTTCGTCTCCGCGTTCGTGCCGCGGAGCGTGAAGCGGTCCGCGGGGAGCAGCTTCACGATGCCGGGCCCGCTCGGCGCCGGGGCCGCCGCCGCCATCGGGGCGCCAAGCGCCGCTACCGCGCCGGCCCCGCCCGCCGCCGCGAGCAGTCGCAGCATGTCCCTGCGGGCCGCCCCGTCCGCCCGCGCCTCCCCCGCAAGCCACTGGGCACGTCGGCGTCTGTCGTACTCCGCTTCGGATGACCCTTCGGACGCTTCGGACGTCTCTTTGGAGATCATGCGCGCCATCGTACGAGCCGCCCCTGGGGCAACTCACCGATGAAACACGCCAGTTACGGGGTTGTCGTAGACACTACATAGACCATGGGGTGCTCTGGATTGGCGCGGTTCACGACCACGTCCAGGGTCGGAGCCGGGTCCTTCTTCACGTGGGTGAGGCCGAGCCAGGGGCCCGGGTCCGTGAACTCCCAGCCGACGACCTTGCGGTCGCGCTTACTGATCGTCATGTCGTTCTTCTCCAGCGCCTTCGTGCTGGAGCCGATCCGCTTGAGGAACTTGTCGAGGCCCTTGTTGCTCGTCAGGAACTGGGCGTACAGGCGGCTGGTGCGCCAGTTGTTCGTCTCGTAGTACGCGACCTCCCTGGAGTACGGGGGGATCGGCACGTCGTAGAGGCGGCGCTGCACCTTGGAGGGCCAGCCCGCGGTGAGGCCGGTCGCGGAGTACTTGGCCTCCTTGTCGCGGCCGCTGTTGCGGCTCTGGTTCGCGGAGATCACCAGATAGCCGGCCGGTACGCCGATCAGGATCACGATCGTCGTGGCCGTGAGCCAGCGGCGGCGGATCATGTGGCGGCGGCCCTCGCGGGGACGGCCGGCCCCGTCGGCGGGATCCGGGGAGTCCGGGGACGAGGGTTGGCGGGGCACGGTCATCTGATTACTGGGTTCCCTGAGAGGTGCGGTCGGTGGTGCGGCGCGCTTCCGCGTAGCGCTCATAGCGTTCGTAGCGCTCCACCCGGCGGCGGTTCGCCCGGCGGAAGCGGCGGGCCACCAGGCGCGCCAGGTCGGCGGCGCCCACCATGCCCGCCTCGGGACCCAGCTGGGCGCGGGCGATGCGGGCCTCGGGGCGGTAGCCGCGGCCGGTCAGCTGGCGGCGGAACGCGTCGCGGGCCGGGCCGATCAGGAGGTCGTCGGCGGCCGAGACGCCGCCGCCGATCACGAAGCAGGACGGGTCGAGGGCGGCCGCGAGGTTCGCGATGCCGACGCCCAGCCACTGGCCGATGTCCTGGAGCAGCTCGACGCACATCGCGTCGCCGTCGCGGGCCAATTCCGTGATCAGGGGGCCCGTGATGTCGGGGATGTTGCCCTTGACCCGCTCGATGATCCCGTACGCGACCGGGGAGTCGGCCGCGGCGAGCTCGCGGGCCTCCCTGACCAGCGCGTTGCCGGAGCTGTACTGCTCCCAGCAGCCGCGGTTGCCGCAGGGGCAGCGGTGGCCGCCGGGGACGACCTGCATGTGCCCGAATTCGCCGGCCACCCCGAACTTGCCGCGCTTGACCTGGCCGTCCTCCAGGATCGCGCCGCCGATGCCGGTACCGAGCGTGATCATGACCAGGTGGTCCTCGCCGCGGGCCGCGCCGAAGCGCCACTCGGCCCACGCGGCGGTGTTCGCGTCGTTGTCGACGAGCACGGGGACCGCGAGGCGCCCTGAGATGCGGTCGCGGAGGGGTTCGTTGCGCCACGAGAGGTGCGGGGCGAACAGGACGCGGTTGCGGTCCGCGTCGACCCAGCCCGCCGCGCCGATGCCCACCGCGTGTACGTCGTGCCGGTCGGAGAGGTCGAGGACCAGCTCGACGATGGTGTCCTCGACGACCTTGGGGCTCTTGGACTTGTCCGGGGTCTCCGTGCGGAGCGTCTCCAGGATGTTGCCGTCGGCGTCGACGACGCCCGCCATCACCTTCGTGCCCCCGATGTCGATGCCGACGGTGGGGACGCGGGGCGCCGTGAGATGGGATCGGCGCTCCCGCGTGCCCACGGTCCGCAGAACGGTGGCTCGGGCGGAGCCGCGGTGCGCGAGGTCGCGGTAGGTGCTCATTGCGGCGATTCTGCCTCACACTCGCGTGGGCGCGCACAACGGGGATACGGGGCTCGGCCCCGTCAGGGGCGCGGGGAACCGCGCGCTCGGCCCGAGAGATGCCGCAGTCGCGTCTGCCGGGCGGCCCGGCAGACGCGACTGCGGCTTCTTCGTGGTTGCTCGCGCGGTTCCCCGCGCCCCTGACGGGGCGCTGCTCAGCCCTTCTCCAGTTCGTGACGGAGGTCGTCCAGTTCGGAGCCGCCTGCCATCTGGCGGGTGAGTTCGTCCAGGGTGACCTCGTCCCGCGCGTAGCTGCCGAACATCGTGCCGCGCTTGAGGAGGACGAAGCGGTTGCCGACCAGGTACGCGTGGTGCGGGTTGTGGGTGATCAAGACCACTCCGAGGCCCGCGTCCCGCGCGGCGGCCACGTACTTCAGGACGACGCCCGACTGCTTGACGCCGAGCGCCGCCGTCGGCTCGTCGAGGACGAGGACCTTCGCGCCGAAGTACACCGCGCGCGCGATCGCCACGCACTGGCGCTCGCCGCCCGAGAGGGTGCCGATGGGCTGGTCGACGTCGCGCAGGTCGATGCCCATGCGCAGCAGCTCGGCGCGGGTCGTCTCGCGCATGTGGTCGACGTCCAGGCGCTTGAAGGGGCCCACGCCCTTCGTCGGCTCGGAGCCGAGGAAGAAGTTCCGCCAGACCGGCATCAGCGGGACCACGGCGAGGTCCTGGTAGACGGTGGCGATACCGCGGTCCAGGGCCTCGCGCGGCGAGCCGAGCCTCGCGTCCTCGCCGTCGATGCGGAACTCTCCCGCGTCGTGCCGGTGCAGGCCCGCGATGATCTTGATGAGGGTCGACTTGCCCGCGCCGTTGTCGCCGAGGACGCAGGAGATCTCGCCCGCGTGGACCTCCAGGGAGACGCCTTCGAGGGCGCGGATGTTGCCGTAGTACTTGCTGACGTCGTCGAGCTCGACGAGGGGGGTGCGCTCCGCCACGGGCGCCGCGTCGGTCACTTCCGTCATTTCGTCGCCTCCGCGCGCTTGCGGACCCAGTGGTTGAGCAGGGTCGCCAGGAGCAGCATCACTCCGAGGAAGAACTTGAACCAGTCCGGGTTCCACTCGGCGAACACGATGCCCTTGCTGACCATGCCGAAGATGAGGGCGCCCACGGCCGCGCCGACCGCCGAGCCGTATCCGCCGGTGATCAGACAGCCACCGATGACGGCCGCGATGATGTAGATCAGTTCGTTGCCGACGCCCTCGCCCGACTGGACGACGTCGTACGAGAAGAGCAGGTGCTGGCCCGAGACCCAGGCGCCGAAGGCGACGCCCATGTAGAGGCCGATCTTGGTCATCGCGACCGGGACACCGACCGCGCGTGCCGCGTCCTCGCCACCGCCGACCGCGAAGATCCAGTTGCCGACGCGGGTGCGGAGCAGGATCCAGGTGGCGACCGCGATCAGGCCGAGCCACCAGAGGATCGTGATCTTGAAGTCGACGCCGCCGATGGTGATCGTCGAGGCGAAGACGTCCTTGGCGGAGGCGAAGCCCTCCATGTCGGCGATCGACTTCGTGGAGACCGTGCCGCTGATCAGCTTGGTGAAGCCGAGGTTCATGCCGGTCAGCATCAGGAACGTACCGAGCGTGATGATGAAGCTCGGCGGGTCGGTGCGCGTCAGCATCACGCCGTTGAAGACGCCGACCCCGAGGGTGGCGACGAGCGAGACGAGGACGCCGACCCAGACGTTGGCCGTCATCTGGTAGCTGAACATCGACGAGATCAGCGCGGAGGTCGTCACCATGACGCCCGCGGACAGGTCGAACTCGCCGCCGATCATCAGCAGGGCCACCGGCACCGCCATGATGCCGAGCGTCGATGCCGCGTAGAGCACCGTGGCGAGGCTGTTGGTCTGCAGGAAGCTGTCGGCGGCGACCGCGAAGAAGACGAAGACGGCCACGGCGCCGACGACGGAGCCCAGCTCGGGGCGGCCCATCAGCTTCTTCAGCGGCGAGGCCTTCAGGAGGCGCTCGTCGGTCCTGGTGTCCGGCGACGGCGCCGGTGCGGGTGCGGTCGCTGTCATCGCGTCCCTCGCTTCGCGTATTCCTCCAGCTCGGCGGCCTGGTCCTTGGTGACGATCTGCGGTCCGGTGAGGACCGGCTTGCCGCCGCCGAGCACGTCGGCGTTGTACTTGTAGAGCCAGAGCAGGTCCACGGCCTCGTAGCCCTGGAGGTAGGGCTGCTGGTCGACGGCGAAGCCGAGCGTGCCGTCCTTCAGGCCCGCCGCGACCTTCTCGTTCAGGTCGAAGGTGTCGACCTCCGCCTTGCTGCCCGCGCTGTCGGCGGCCTTCACCGCGGTGTCCGCGAAGGGCGCGCCGAGCGTGACGACCGAGTCGATGGACTTGTCGGACTGGAGCCTGGCCTCGATGGAGGACTGCACGTCGGGCATGTTCGTGCCGGTCACGTACAGGTTCTGCATCGTGCCGTCGAAGGTCTTCTTGGCACCCTCGCAGCGCTGCTCATGGCCGACGTTGCCCTGCTCGTGCAGGATGCAGAGCGCCTTCTTCTTACCGCGCTTGTTGAGCTCCTCGCCGACGGCCTCGCCCGCGATCGTCTCGTCCTGCCCGATGTGGGTGAGCGCGCCGAACTCCTTGGATTCCGCGGAGCCGGAGTTCACCGTGATCACCGGAATGCCGGCCTTCTTGGCGCGGGCCAGGGCGCCCTTCATCGCGGCGGGCTTGGCGAGGGTGACGATGATGCCGTCGACCTTCTTGTCGATGTACGAGTCCACGAGCTGGGCCTGCTGCTGGGCCTCGGCGTTGTGGGCGTAGAGGAAGTTGATGTTGTCCTTGACCGCGGCCTGCTTGGCGCCGTTCTGGACGATGTCCCAGAACGTGTCGCCGTCGCCCGAGTGGGTGACCATCCCGAACGTCCACTTCGGCGTGTTCACCGCGGCCTTGCCCTGTGCCGACGCCGCCTTGCGTGCGTCCTCGGCGCGCTTGCCGCCGGTGCTGCTGCACCCCACGAGGGATACCCCGAGCACCGCGACCAGCACGGCGCCCACCGCACGTACCCCTGTCTGAACCCTTGCCACGACGCCGTGCCCTTCTAGCTCTGCTCCTCGGTGTGGCCGGTCCGGATCCCCGGCCCCAGCCGCCCAAGTATCGACCACGCGGATCACGCGTGTGTTCATCGGGTACCGCGGGCGGTGTACTTCTCCAGCTTCGGCACATCCTTCTCGGTGACGATGGCGGGTCCGGTGAGGACGGGCTTGCCGCCGCCCAGGACGTTCGCGTTGGTCTTGTAGAGCCACAGCTCGTCGATGGCGAGATACCCCTGGAGGTAGGGCTGCTGGTCGACGGCGAAGCCGACCTCCTTGGCCTTGAGGCGCTTGACGACCTCGGCGTTCAGGTCGAAGGTCGCGACCTGGGCCTTGCTGCCGGAGTCCTCCTTGGCCTTCACGGAGAGGGCGGCGATGGGCGCGCCGAGGGTGACAACGGCGTCGATGTCCTTGGTGGCCTGGAGCTTCGCGCTGATGGAGGACTGGGCGTTGGGCGCGTTGGTGCCTTCGACGTTGAGGTTCTCGACCGAGCCCTTGAAGGTCTTCTTGACGCCCGCGCAGCGCTGTTCCAGCGAGACGTTGCCCTGTTCGTGGATGACGCAGAGCACCTTCTTCTTGCCGCCCTTGGTCAGCTCGTCGCCGACGGCCTCGCCCGCCACGGACTCGTCCTGCCCTATGTGGCTCAGCGCGCCGAAGTCGGCGGAGAACTCGCCGCCGGAGTTGATCGTGACGACCGGTATCCCCGCGGCCTCCGCCTTGCCGAGCACCGCCTTCATCGCCTCGGGCTTGGCCAGGGTCACGACGATGCCGTCGACCTTCTTGTCGATCGCCGACTGGACGAGCTCGGCCTGTCCCTTCGCCTCCTTGTCGTTGGAGTAGAGGAACTCGACGTTGTCCTTGCGGGCCGCCTGCTTGGCGCCGCTCTGGACGATGTCCCAGAAGGTGTCGCCCTCGCCGGAGTGCGTGACCATCGCGATCTTGAGGCGGGGCGTGGTCACGCCTTTGCCGCCTCCCCCGCCGTCGCCCGACTTGTCCTCGTCGTCCTTGCCGCCGGAGCTGCTGCACCCGGCCGCGAGCGCGATCACCGCTGTGAGAGCAGCTGCCGTGCGGGCTTTACGCATGCGGCTACGCCTGGGGGTACGCATGGGGGACCACCTCTTCTCCCGGCCGCCCGAGTGCGGCTGGGGGAGTTCTAGCGGCGTGCGCGCGGCAGCGTCAATGGCTTTGTCAGAACATTCTGACGACTGTGAGCGACTTGGGACCTACGGCCGTACGAGCGGCGCGCTCTACGGTCGTACGAGGAGCTGGAACTCGAAGGAGTAGCGCGAGGCGCGGTAGATGTGCGAGCCGAACTCGACCGCGCGGCCCGTGTCGTCGAAGGTCGTGCGCTGCATCGTGAGCAGCGGGGCCCCCGCCATCTCGCCGAGCCGCTCGGCCTCCTCGGCGGTGGCGGCGCGGGCGCCCACGGACTGGCGCGCGCTGTGCAGGGTGATACCCGCGCCGCGCATCAGGCGGTAGAGGCCGGTGGCCTCCAGGCGTGCGGTGTCGAGGGCGAGCAGACCGGACGGCATGTGGTTGCGCAGGTAGGCCATGGGCTCGCCGTGGGCCAGGCGGAGCCGCTCGACCAGGTGCACCTCGTCGCCCTCCGCGACGCCGAGACTGGCTGCCACCTCGGCGGACGCGGGCTCGACGGTGTTGTGCAGGACGCGGGTCTCGGGGCGCTGGCCCGCCGCCTCCAGGTCGTCGTAGAGGCTGCTGAGCTCCAGGGGGCGCTTGACCTGACTGTGCACGACCTGCGTTCCGACGCCCCTGCGCCGTACGAGCAACCCCTTGTCGACGAGCGACTGGATGGCCTGGCGGACGGTCGGCCGGGACAGGCCGAGGCGGCCCGCCAGCTCGATCTCGTTGCCGAGCAGGGTGCCCGGGGTCAGGGCGCCGCGCTCGATCGCCGCCTCCAACTGCTGGGACAGCTGGAAGTACAGCGGGACCGGGCTGCTGCGGTCGACGCCGAGCTGGAGGGAGACGGTCGGGTCCACGGCTGATGTGGCAGCTGATTTGGGCACGTGGCGAGCGTAGTCGCAGGGAATGATGACGGGAAGTTCTGAAGTTCTGTTGTCCGGACAAGCTCTGGACCGACGTACGGTCCGCGCTAACCTCCCTGACCAGCAACGGAGCATCGAATAGCTCCCTCGGAATGATCTCCGAGGGAGCTATGTGGTGGCTCGGGGGACAAGCGGGGGACAGCGCGTCAGGCGGCGCCCAGTGCGTCAGCCGGGGCCACAGCAGGCAAGACAAGGCGAAGATGAGGGCTGTCTTCACCGCGCTGACCAGGTTCCCTGGCTTCAGGGGCCGTCTCCTCCATCTTTGCCTCTGCGGTAGCAGCAGGTTCCTCATCCAGCTCTATGGCCGCCGCGAAGGGCTCCCCTGGGGTGGGCTGCTCCAATGCGTTGCGGCGCGGCACGAGGTCGACGGGTGCGTTGGCTGCCGCCTGTTCGAACTGCGGCATCAGTGAGGTGTAGGTGTCGGCGGTGAGCTGGTAGCTGCTGTGGCCGAGTAGGGCTTGGATGGCCTTCATGGACAGGCCTGCGGCGAGGCTGAGGGATGCGGCGCAGTGTCGTAGGTCGTGGAGTCGGATAGGTGGCAGGCCGAGACGTTTGATGAATCGCTCGAAGGCTTGGGAGACGTTGTTGGGGTGCCAGGGGCTTCCGTCGGCTTGGGTGAAGACCTTGCCGGAGTTGCTGTAGGGGCCGTACTTGTCGGGGTTGTCTCGGTGTTTTTGTTCCCACTCGGCTTGTTGGGCTTTCTGTACGTCGCGCCAGGCTTTGAGGAGGGCGAAGGTGGCGTGGTCGAGGGTGAGAGTGCGTTTGCCTGCCCGGCTCTTGGGGGTGTCCTCCCATACCTCGTAGGCGGTGTTGGTGGACAGTTGCTCGACGATCCTGGCGATGCCGTGGGTCATGTCGACTTCGGCCCAGGGCAGGCCTGATGCTTCGCCTCGGCGAGGGGCGCGGAAGACCATGAGGTGCCACATGATGTACATGGGGTGGGCAACTGCCGCGTCGAGGAACTCGCCGGTCTGGTCGGGGGTCCACACCATGACGGGGCTGGGCTTCTTGCCGGTGAGCTTCCAGCGAGCCACGCGCTCGTCGGTCCAGACGAGGGCTTCGGGGCGTTGGTACTTGGGGAGGGTGACGTTCTTCGCCCAGTTCTCGGTGATCAGTTTTTCGGTGACGGCGTCGCCGAGGGCTGAGGCGAGGGTGTTCTTGTACTTTCGCTGTGTGGCCGGGCCGGTGTGCTGGCGGGGTTTGGTGCGGGCTTCTTTGAGGGCGGTTCTGGCTGCGTCCCACCGCTGACGGAGGTGTCGGGGGCGGGGCGCGGGGGTCTGCTTCCATGCTCGGTAGGCGTCGTCGCATTCGGCTTTGGCCTGCTGGGCTGCGATCCGGTTTGCCTTCTTGACCGTGTTGGTCGCCCAGATTTCCTTGAACATTTCCTGGATGTGGCGCTCGCGTAGTTCGCGCATGGTGAGGTGGCCGAGTGCGGGTATGAAGGCGTGGTCGATGGTGATGCGGTAGTCCTCGCGGGTGCCGCGCTTGAGGTCAACGCGCTTGTCGAGCCAGCGGTTGAGGTAGGCGGCGACGGTCTCCTTGGAGTCGATGTCGATGCCGTCGGTGGCTTCGTCCCAGAGCTTCTGCGCTGCTTCCTGGGCTTTCTTGGAGGTGGGGAAGCCACCCTTGCGGGGTCGGCGGCGTTCTCCGCCTGGGCCGTCGGGGAGGTTGAGGTAGTAGTACCAGGAGCCGTGGTCCCGCTTCTTTTTCAATTGCGGGCACGCTGAGCCGAGTTCTCGGACTTTGGGTGTGCCGTTCGCGGCGAGGATCGCCTGGCCTTGCTCGTCGAGTTTCGGCTCGGTGCACTTGCATCGGCGGTAGATGCTGCCGTCGAACACGTGGGACCCCCTGGTTTGGGTTGGATCATCCGTACGTGTCCTGATCTTGCTGTAGTGAAGAAGACGCGTCCTTGGCCGTCGTATGCTTCCGGTCAGGTGGCGCGGGGAAGAGGGATGTGACCACCTATGACCTCATCTGTGACTGCTCCTGCTGCGCCTGCCCGTACAGGGGGCGGCATGTCGGTTGAGGAGCTGCGGTCGTTGCCGGCTGCGGTGAGCGTGGCAACCGCTGCCCGGGCGTTCGGGATCGGGACCGACAAGGCGTACGCGTTGATCAAGGCGGAGCGATTCCCGGCGAAGACGATCCCGGTGGGCGAGACGCAGAAGGTTGCGACGTTGAGCTTGTGGGAGGCGTTGGGGGTGTCTGCGTGAGGTGATGCGGTGCACCCTATGGGCTCGGCTTGGCGCCCCTCAGGGGTGCCCGGCCGGGCCCTTTTGTGCCCGCCAGGAGCGGTCGGCGGGCATTATTGGTGGACGTTGTTTACACCCCAAGGGTTGCAGTGACGTGCACCACACTCCAATTCTGTGTCGGCCTTCTGACGTGGGCAAACATGTCTTCGCGTGTGCAGGTGCAGAGTCTCGCAGCCGTCCGGGCCTGCATGCCAGATATCGTGACCTATTACGGAGCTAAGCGATCGCTAATGGGCAGGCGATCAGACTCCCGATGGGACGGAGACTCATGGCACGGCTGTCCGGCTACCAGAGCCGAGGAGTGCTGAACCTCGGGGAGACAGCCGCCCTACGCCAGGCCGCCTCCCGGCTGCTCGCCGGACAGAACCGGGCGGAGACGTGCCGCTGGCTGAACCGCGGGGGCTCTCGTACAACGCGTGGCAACGAGTGGGCTCCCGAAGTCCTGGTCCGGGTGCTGAGCCACCCGCACATGGCCGGTCTGGACAAGGACGGAAATGAGATCGAGGACTTCGGCTCGACGGTCCTTACGCCGGATGAATACCGGCGCCTGCTCGCGCTGTTCGTTGAGCAGAAGGGCCAACGGCCTGAAGCGCGGGAGGCTTTTGAGTACCTGCTGAGCGAGGGCGGGGCGGAGTGCGGCAGTTGTCAGCACGCGATGACGGGGACACGGGTGACCGGCGATGCCGATCCGTCCTACCGTTGCCCGCCGCCGCGGGTGCGGCAGCCGTCGTGTGGGCGGGTCAGGATGAATGCCGACCGGCTCGAAGATTCGGTGGCCGAGGAGGTACTTGCTGAACTGCTGCGGCCCGGAGCGCAGGAGCGTCTGGCGCGGCTGTTGGCGGACATCCGGGCCGAAGCTGCCCGCCTCAAGGACCACATTGCCGGAGCCGAGGCACGGTTCAAGGAGTTGGGCGGCATGCGTGACGTGCTGGTGCCGGCTGCGTACGCCGCTGCGGAGAAGGCCACAAAGGATGATCTACGTCAGTCCCGTATCCGGCTGCGGTACCTGGAACAGATGACGGATCTCCCGATCGAGGGAGTCACGAACCTGGTGGAGTGGTGGAATTCGGCTCCGCGGTCATCGCAGCGCGCGACGGTGTGCGTGGAGATCGTCAAGGTGCGGGTACTGCCGGTGGGTCGTGGCAAGCACCGTGATCCGAGTGAGCGGATTCAGATCGACTGGCGCCAGCCTGTGTAGGACCGAACTGACCACGATCGAGGGCCTTCGCAGCGTCGCTGCGAAGGCCCTCGATCGTGTGCGGGGTGCCGCTGGCTCGGCCTTGGGTGTTTCGGCCAGACCCTCGGATGCTCCGGTCAGGTCGCCAGGGCGTGGGCCTTGTCTGCGGGGACGACGCACATGAACCGCTGGCTGTAGTCGCTAAGCGGCGCGTAGGCGCGGAAGACGACTTCGAACTCTTCGTCGCCGTGGCCGGGCAGGTAGACCCAGCGTCGGTCGCCGTCGGGGTGGGTGACGGTGGTCAGGTCTTCTTCGAGGATCCTGCGCGCAACCTTGTCGCGTTCCTTGATCTCGGTGATGACTTCGGCCAGCCGCTTGTGGTCCGGATGCGCACGGGACCGTAGACGCAGTTGTGAGGCCATCGGTTTGGCCCAGTCTTCTTCCCAGTTGATGAGCTGGAGGCGGGCTTCAGGGAAGGTGAGGGCCCAGATCATGACGTTGACGCCGTGCTTCATCCACGGCCAGTCGCGTGCGCTTGCCGCGTTGTAGAGGAGGACGTCCCAGGCAAAGTCGGATATGTAGGCCGACCAGGGCTGGATGCGGATGAGGGCGGCCGTGGAGGGGTCCAGGTTCGAGGCGTCCGGACGGTAGAACAGCGGGGGTTCCTGGCTTGTGGCGTACACGAAGAGGGTGTGACGCTGGGCGGGATCGAGGTCGAGTATGCGAGCGATGCGTTGCAGCCACTCCGCTGAGGGGTTTGTGGCCCTGCCGTGTTCGAGGTCGCGGACCCAGGTCGTGGAGACTCCGGTGAGCTGGGCGAGCTCGACCTGCTTGATCCCGGGTTTGACCCTGGGGCCGAACCTTGCAGTGAAGCCCGCTACCTGGTTGGGGTCGCGCTGGGCGCGCCACATCTTCAGAAGCTGACCGAGCGGGGGCAGAGCTACCGACATCCGCACATTCCTCAATTTTTTACAGGTAAAGGCATAGGAAAGACTTAGCGGACCCTAACGCTTCCGTAATAGATCGCGAACTTCGCCACCTGTCACCTACCCCACATGAAAGACGTGCATATGCAGACATATGCGGTCGGATCGGGAAGTGCGGCATCAGTGTGGGTGGCGCAACTGGGGGTTGCGGCCGGTTCGGGCCATGCCGGGGTGGCCGAGAAAACTGACCAACCAGTGCAAAGTAGAAGGGTCTTAACGCGTTCCTAACGGAATCTTATAGACAAACCGTCCACAGGTTCGGCGTAACCCGCCACATCCGGGCGGCCCTGCTCCGACGAGTCCCCAGAGGTGACATCCCCTATGAGCCGCAGCGTCTTCATCACCGGTGGCAACCGAGGCATCGGTTTCGAGATAGCCAAGGCCATGGCGGAAGCCGGGGACAGAGTCGCGATCACCTACCGGTCGGGAGAACCTCCTGCCAGCCACGGCCTGTTGGCAGTGCAGTGCGATATCACCGACCCAGAGCAGGTCGACCTCGCGTTCAAGCAGATCGAGGCCGAGCACGGGCCGGTCGAGGTCCTGGTGGCAAACGCGGGCATCACCCGGGACGCGCTGCTGCTGCGCATGTCGGAAGAGGACTTCACCGACGTCATCGACACCAACCTCACTGCTGCGTTCCGGGTCGCCAAGCGCGCCAGCCGCAGCATGCTGCGCGCCCGCTCCGGCCGCCTGATCTTCGTCTCCTCCGCCGTCGCGATGCTCGGCGAGGCAGGACAGTCCAACTACGCCGCGTCCAAGGCCGGTTTGATCGGCTTCTCCCGATCCCTGGCGCGTGAACTCGGCTCGCGCGGCATCACCTCCAACGTCGTCGCACCGGGCCTCACCTCCACCGACATGACCGCGGTACTGCCCGCGGAGCGCATGGAGGCCCTGCTGGCCCAGATCCCGCTCGGGAAGGCCGCCCGCCCCGAAGACATCGCCGCCGCTGTGCGCTTCCTCGCCAGCGACGAGGCGTCGTACATCACCGGCGCCGTCCTGCCCGTCGACGGTGGAGTGGCTATGGGGCACTGAGCCCAGCCGACCCCACAAGCCCGGAGAGCGAGCCGTCGGATACGGACGAGGGGGCTCCGGACTTCTGGGGCTGGCGGCTGCGCAGTGCAGGGCAGCCGCCATTGCGCAGGGCCGGGCATGGGGCCGGTCCTGACGTTGTAAGGGGGCGGAAGTGATTGATGCGCAGCGCATCGTGGCGCTCGCGAAACTCCCCAGTCCAAAAGGAACGGGCACAGGCCGGGACAACAGCGCGGAGATCGCCCGGGCACTCAGCCATCTGCACCGCGAGCCGGACCTGGCCGCTCGGCCAATCTTGTGGAGCAGTGGCTTGTGTGCGGTTCAGCCGCTGGAAGCGGGCGAGGGCGGGGAGTTGATCGCGGCCGAGGATGCCGTGCGTGTGTGCGGCGTCTGCCCGATCCGTCAGGACTGCCATACGACGGTCGTGGCGGGTGCGCCGGTTGACGTCCGGCGGTGGCGTGAGCGGGCGAACCAGGGCGCCGAGCCGCCCACGCAGTAGGCGACGGATAGACCTGTAGGCGCCGGGTAACTCCCGGCGCCTACAGGTGTTTTCGCAGGTCAGGCCCGCGCATTGAGTGTGGTTGAGGTCACTTCCGGGGGCATGCCGGGAATGGACACCCCCTTAATAAAGAGTAGAATTGGATTACAAGGTGAGGGCAGGAAACCACACCAACTACCTCTTGGAGTCCCAGTGCAGCGCGTCGTGAAGATGTCCCAGGTCCACCGCAACCCGCGTCAGCCGCGCGAGTACTTCGACCAGGACGCGCTGAACGAGCTGGCCCAGTCGATCGACACGTACGGCCTCATGCAGGCCATAGAGGTCCGCGCCGACAACGAGCAGGGCGGCTACGAGATCGTCGCAGGTGAGCGCCGCTGGCGCGCCCATCAGATCCTCGGCCGCACCAAGATCCGTGTCACGATCACCTCGGAGAAGAACGAACTCCAGCGGTTCAAGCGGTCCATGTCGGAGAACGTGACCCGCGAGGACATGACGCCGTTCGAGGAGGCCCACGGCTACCAGCGGATCCTCGACGAGGAAGAGGGCGCGACCATCGAGTCCGTGGCCGCCGACTTCGCCAAGACCACCACGTACGTCAAGCTGCGCCTGGCACTGCTGGACCTGCGCATAGAGGTTCAGGAGCTTGTGCAGGACGGGAAGATCGGCACGCAGGCGGCTGTGCAGATAGCCGCGCTCAACTTCGCCAACCAGGGCTCCGTGCTGAGCAAGTTCGTGCGCGGCGAGTTCAGCGGCGACAACGAGATCGTGCACTTCGCCTTCGCGATGAAGCAGCAGCAGGACCAGGCTGTGCTGATGATCGTCGAGGAGATGACGGAGGAGCAGCGCACCGAGCGTGCCGCCGCGCAGACGAAGACCCGCACCACGCTCGACAAGATTGAGCAGGTGCGCGGGCTGCTCGACGAGATCGCGCGCACCGAGCCGATGAAGCTCGCCGAGATGCTCGACACGCAGGTCGGGGCACGCCTGGAGCAGCTCGACCGGGTCGCGGAATCCCTGACCAAGGCGCGCTTCCAGCTCAAGCAGGCCAAGGCGCACGCCGAGGCCAAGTCGCTGGTCACGGTCAACCCGGAGGCCGAGGCGGACAGCAACGCCGAGCAGGCGGACGACGCGGAGCGCGAGCCCGTAGCGGTCTGACCGCCGCGACTGCTGGGTGCGCGGGCGAGCCCTCCAGCGCGCCCAGCTTGCAAAGGGCCGTACACACCGGCCGCCCCTACCTCCCCTTCGCCACCTTCAGGAGACAGGTCCGTCATGCGCTACACCGCACCCCTCACCCCTGCCCAAGCCGAGCAGCTCGGCAAGGACGTCGGCGTGATCGTCGCCTTCACCGCCCAAGCTCTCAACCACATGCACGGCACAGACATCGGCCTCCTCATGAACGCCTTCACGTCCTCGAACGCTCTGGACGTCACCGCAGCCCGCTACTTGAAGGCCCTCGAGGAAGGACACATACCCGGAGAGGCCGCAGGCCGGGCGGGTACCGCTCTCATCCTCGACTGGGCAGACGCCGTCCTCGAAGCCAGCCAAACGCGGCAGTCGGACACGGTGTCGGCCTCTACGGCCACCGAGGCGACGCAGTGAGTACCGAGGCCGGGAAGAACTGGACGGTCATGGGCCCTGCCGACTTCGACGAAGCGGCCCCCAACCATCTGCCGGTATCCGCAGGCCCCGCGCGGATCCCCGCCACGCCCGACCGGTTCGGCACCGAGGCCCTGTTCGGCGAGCCGACGCCCGGGCCGCGGCCTCGCCCAGGGCGGCCGGTCGCGCCGGGCGATGTCGACGGCCAAGACGAACTCTTCTAACGCATTGCCTTCCCGGAGGAACTGCCGTGAGCAACAGCATCGAGACCCTGCTCAGCGATGTCCGAACCGCCCTGCACCGACAGCGCATCTGGTCACACGCACCGGACAAGAAGCGCGCCGGCTGGCATGCCCAGCCCACCGTGGTCGAAGGCCTCCCCGCTGTGACCCTGACGTGGCGCGGCGTGAAGATCCCTGCCTACCACGCTCACATGGCCGAGCTCAGTGCCGGAGCGGTGGCCGCAGGATGGCTCGTCCAGTTGGAGCGGCATCTGGAGAAGGAGTTCATCGTGGGGCGGCTCATCGAGGAGCGTCCCCATATCCGGCCTGGCCGCGCCCTCATCGCTCTCGTCATCTTCCATCCCGGAGACGGGCAGACCGGCCACTGACTCTCAAATCTCCTGTACGGAAGGACATTCCATGCCGACCCATCTGCCCGAACCGTCACCGACACGGCCAGCCGACGGAAAAGGCTTCAACCGGCTCACCTTGAACGCACACATGGGGGCGGGCGGTGCGCAGTGCGCCCTCAGGCCGAAGTCGTGGGCGACGCTGTTCGAGAGCTACGACACCCGCCGCGCCCAGTGGGGCGGCTTCGGGCACTGCATCCAGCAGGAACCAGACTGTGAGACCTGCCCGGTCCTCACCGATCTGGACACCTCTACCGAGCAGGTCACCTTCAACAGCCCGCGGGTACTGGTGCGCATCGAGACCACCATCGGCCCGGACTCGACGTTCAACGCCGCGCTACTCACCACTCTCTGGATGACCGACCAGCCCGACGATCCGGACTACCGCCGCAACGGGCAAAAATGGACCTGGCAGCGGATCCGGCGCCTGGAGAGTTGGGAGCTCGGCCGCCGGTGCCGTGACGAGATCGGTGAGGGCTTCTGGCTACACCGCACCGCTCATGCGGCCGCGCCACAGGTCGACGTCCGCACCAAGGTCCGCGGGACGTCCACCCGGCACGCATTCTTCGTAGACCAGACCAGAGCTGCCTTGCTCACCTGCTACGGCCAATGCCGACACGACGACGGGCAGTTGCTGAACGTGATCGGGCACCACACCCCCGAGAAGGCGAACGACGATGTCCTACCGCTGCACTCGTGGCAGCTCAACCTCCCGAGCGACACCAGCCGTGGCCGCCACCTGGTGATCGGGGCGAACTGGGGTGCCTGCAGCGTCACTTTGATGGCGGGCCGGCAAACCCTCGCACGGCTGTCGTTCAGCGGGTCTGCGTGGACACCAGAGCAGATCCACGGAGCGGCCGCCGCTCTACTCTCGCTTACCGAGGGCTGACGCTGTGGCCACCTACACCCCGCCGCGCCCGTTCTTCCTGCCGGACACGTATCTGCCCAACACGGCAACGACGCCCTGGACATGCCGCTCTTGCGCCAGCGCCTGGCCGTGCGAGACCGCCAGCACGTACCTCACGCCGGGCAGCTGCCAGTGCGGTTCCCGGACGTACTGGGAGAGGAACGGGCCGCGCCCACTGGCACTGCGGCCCCACCTGCTACAACGATGCCGACCGGATGGCCGCGCTCGCCGAGGAGCTGCACCAGTACCACCAGGCTCATCCCCATTACCCTCCCCCACGCCCCGATCCGCCTCGGCGCAGGCGCCGCCAGCGGCCGCCGTACGCGCACACGCCGAGCGGGCCCGGCGACATCCGGCCCGGAACGTGGCTGTGGGTCAAACCTGGTGGACTCCACTCCGCCTGAGGCGACATACACCGTCTGGCGATGCTCAACTACCTCGACGCCCCGGTCTGTGAAGTGTGGCTGGACGACACCACCGTCCACCGGGTCAAGTCGCAGCTGCTGATCCTGGAATGCACGAAGAGCATCAGCGATGCCCGTGCAGCGGGGATCACCACACTGGTCGATAAGACCGGCCCGCGGCCGTGGCCGCTGTTGCCGCAGTGGCGGTGGCTCGGCTGGAGTATGGCCGAGCACCTGGCGCATCGTGAGGCGGACGGCCCCGCTCCCGGTCCCGAGCCAGAACAGGTGAGCCTCTTCGCTCCGATCTCAACTCGGCTTACCTGACCCGCTGTTGTCGTGCCCGAGGTCACATAGGGGAGCTGGACACCCCCACCTTAGAGAGTAGAATTAGACCATAAGAAAGAGGGGCGGACGCCCCGGCCGCGAATCAGCAAGGAGCACCGTGTTCGCCTCCCCGATCGCCGTGGACGCCCATGAAACCCTCGGCGTCGCTGCCCCCGAGTGCGACGAGTGCGAGGGCTCGGGACTGGTGACCTATTGCCACGGCCCGTACGAGCGGGAGCGGGAATGCGATCACTGCCACGGCTTCGGCCGCCGCCTCCCCTGCCCGCACTGCACCGACGGCACGCAGCCCGGAACAGGCGACACCTGCCCGACCTGCGACGGGTACGCCTCGCTCCATTAACCCGAGATAGGTCCCAACTAATAAGGAGATCGACCATGAATCTTGGAGACGCCCTCGCCCACGAGGCGCTGACCACAGGAACCCGCGCCACTCGGTCAGCGGCACCGCCCGGGGCGACCCGGCTGGCCATCACCCTGCCCAGCGGCAGTATCCAGCACTTCCAGCGGCCCCTCGCCGGCACCCCAGAAGACTGGCGCGCCACCGACTTCGAGGACACCGGGGCAGGCTGCTCGTTCAATGAGCCCGTCACCGCCGAATGGGGCCGCGGCCTCGACGCTCTCACCTCCGCAAGCATCCGCTGAACAGCAAGGAGACACCCTGATGAGCCTCGCAATGCGCACCGCCGTCACACCGGTCAAGCCCGCACCCGAGGGCAAGCTCCGACTGTTCGGGCAGGTGGTCAACCATGCCGCCGACCCGATCACCGGCGAGGAGCTCAACATGGTCCGCTGGGACGGCGCACCGAAGGCCCTCCCGTACTACGACGACGAACTGGCCATCGTCGACTGAGCACAGAACCCACCCCAAATAGGTCGCGATAAAAAGTCGTGTTAGGTTCGTGATCGTAGTCGAGCCCAGGCACGGCCCGATCAACCACCCGAACTTCCGGACGGGCAGCGACCCCCCGCGCCCCGCCCGCCCGGAACGGCTCGTCAGATACGAGCCACCCCATGGGTCGGGACCCGCACCCCACTGCGAGTCCCGGCCCACCCATGGAGACCCAGATGCCTGCTGGAACAACCGGATGCGACGACGACCTCTACGAAGCCCTCATCGCCGAGCGATACGGACGGCCGATGAGCGAACTCCTCCAGGAAGAGACCCGGCGCCCGCTGCCGGAACTCCTCAAGGAACGGCACCGTCGCCCCGCACCCACGCCCCCTTGGCGAGCAGGCGTGCCACTGGCACCGGACCCCGAAGCCGCCGAGCACAGGGCCCTCCTCGAAGAGGCAATCGCCCCCAGGCCGCGCCGGAGGACCGCGTGACCGAGGAGCAGTTCCGCCGGCACGTACGCCAGCTCGCCGCGCTCCGCGGCTGGACCCTCAGCTACCACACCCACAACTCGCAGCGCAGTGACGCCGGATGGCCCGACGAGGTCTACGGGCACCCGAAGACCAAGCGCATCATCTTCGCCGAGTTCAAGTCCGACACCGGGCGCATACGCCCCGCTCAGCGCGACTGGCTCAAGCACCTCGCCGCCTGCGGCCTCGAAACCACGCTGTGGCGGCCCAAGGATCTCGACCACATCGTGGGCGTCCTCGCCCCCGACGGCCCGCGCGCCCAACTCCCCGACAATTTCTGACAAGGGAAACAAGCCCCGTGCACGACCGCACCAAGCAGCACTCCGAGATCCCGCCGATGCCCGGAGCAGTCTGGTGCAGCTCCTGCGACAGTTGGTTCAACCCCATCACCAACACCTGCCGCTGCAACAACCGCTGACCACCCCCGGGAAGACCGCCATGACCAGCTCTGCTCACATCACCGGCCACACCACAGCGCCCTCCGGCACTGAACCGGACCGCGGGCAGAGCACCCCGATCACAGGCGTCAGCAGTGAGCAAGCCCTCACCAAGATCGCCCGCCTGGCCAACGAACTCTGCGAGCACCTCGCCGACGGCCAGTGGCACGCAGCCGCCCGGATCAGGGACCTCGCCGAAACTCTGCACAACGCCGGAGACCGCTGAATGCACGCCCGCTTCGAACCCCTGCCTGCCCCCACCCGCAGCCAGGAGGCGCACGACACCGCCCAGGCCCTCCGCGAACACCCGGGCGAATGGGCGCACATCGAAGACCTCGGGAACCTGAACCGGGCAACCAACCTCGCATACCGCATCCGGACCGGCCGCCACAGCGCCTTCCGTCCGGCCGGCGCATTCAACGCCACCGCCCGCCTCACCGACGACGGCACCGCCAGCGTCTACGCCTGCTTCATCAGCACCGCACAGCGGTAACTCTTCGCCGCGCAGCACTGGCTCCGCCACAGATGCGGTGAACGGCCCGGCCCGGCCGCTGACACCGGCATCTAACGTCCAAGTGCCAGAGGCGCCGCGGCGCCTTGGACGAACTTTCGGTGCTCTTCGACCTCGACGCCACGAAACGCAAGGCCACGGTCGAGTACCCGATCACCCCCGGGCAGTGGTAATCGCCACAAGCGCCACCGAGGACACGGCCGCGGGGTTCCGGGGCTGTTGATCTGCACAGCGAGAGTGAGGTGCTCTGGCTTGTGACGCGCGTGGCGTGTCAGACCGACGGATCCGTTCCGGCCTCGGCGGCCTTGCGGATGTGTTCAGCGAGTGTCGTATACCCCACGGGCACGGAGGCCTCACGGACACGTCGCAGCGTAGCCAGGGCGTGGCCCTTGCTGCCTCGGGGCAGAGCCATGAGCTGGGTCCGGCTGAGTACATGAAAGGTCCACTGCCTGAGATCCAGGGCGTCGTACTCGTCGTGTGTGCGGACGCTGTGGACAGCGAAGACGTAGACGTCGGCCTGGAAGCCGCGCGCCTCTGGCGGAAGGTACTTTCCGGTGTCTGGGTCAACGGGCACTATCTGAGGGACGTCCCACCGGGGGTCCTTGCTGGCCTGAGGTTGTGTCCACGCCTGAACGTAACCGCCTGCCTTAACCTCGATCTTGATGCCGTCGGGAGTCAGAACGTCGTAAGCGTCCCACTCCACGCGGTTCGCGGTCGCGCCCACAGCCCGGGCGACCAAGAATTCTGCCAGGTAGCCACGCAAGGTGTTTGTCCGAAGGTCGGACATCGCGAAGCGCCAGAAGTCCATGACCGCGGCATCTATGCCTTTGAACGCCTCCTCACCGGATAAGGGCGAAGCCGAGGGCGCCTTGATAGGTCCGTCGGGGAGAGTGTCGGGTTCGTGCACCATGCCACCAAGGATCACCGACCAGCAGTCCGATGTCTGCAGCAGGACGCGGTCACGTGGCATGACCCGACGAGGGATGGCCCCTGAGACTCACACAGAACGACATATGGGCCCCCACCGGCCAGCGTTGGGTCAGGCCGTCCCGACCGGCGGTCGACCCGGGATGTAGCCCTTCCATTCCGACTGCTCAACGATCGCAGGCCATTCGCCGGGCGGTGTGACCGCCGGCGGGGGAACGTCGGTGAAACCCGTGGTCCACAGGGCGCCTCCTTCGGCTTCGAGGAGTGGCACGAACGGCACCTGGAGCCCATTGGATCCAGTGGGCGGGTCGAAGTGCCATCCCCAATCCCTGTCGAAGAGACGCCCCCCGAAGCTGACCCGGTCCTTGCCGGACGCCACGCAGGCGCCCATGGTCTCGAAGTCCACCCATGGGACCGCCAGGTACGGCCATATCCCCTTGGGCCCGGCAGGACCCCATACCTCGATCCCGGCGTGAGACGTGCGCGTCGCGGCCACCACCAGATCGCTGATCGTCTGCGATGCCGGAGCAGTCGCCCCCAGTTCGCTGAGCTCTACTTCGAGTTCCAACCCTCCGGACACCCGTCCGCGACCTCGATTGCGTACTGCTCGAAGACGCGCTGCCGAGAATCAGGCTCGGTCGCCAGCTCGACCTTCATGTCGCCGAGTACGAGAGGACCGCGATCGGTCAGATGAAGACGGGAATCCAGCGGGGTCAGGCGGATCGTCTCTCCATCGAAGTTCACGAGTACAGCTCCTCCATGGACGTCGTCTCTCGCTTCGAGCACCTGGGAACTCCCCCAAGTCCCCTGCCCGTTAACCGTCACGAGTCCCCGCAGCATCCCCCGTCTGCGGGGACTCGCCAGTTCAGTGACCCGAGGCTATGCCTATCGCATCAGCGCGGCCCGCGACGGAATCACCTCTATGAGGCTACGAGTTTGGCCAGTTTCTCGTACGAGTAGTACCCAGGAGGCGGCTCGTGCTCCTGCACTGTGTCGATGAAACCAGTCCACAACTCTCGGTCATCAGCCCGCAGGTGACCCGTTCCGTTGTACAGCGTCACCGCATGCAGAACCATGTCGCCAGCTTCCCGACACTGGTTGTTACCGGACCAGGTGTCCAGAATCTCCGCTAGCTCCTCGCGTGACAGGAACTTCGCGCAAGGCAGGAGCGCGGTTTGTGCCAGCCATTCAGCAGTCCTGAAACTGCGTGTCTTGTTGAGCAGGTCCGCCAGGTACTTGGTGAAGTACGCCGACGGACGTTGCTCGATCACCTTCGCTATGTCGACGCTGCCCAGCTCGTCGAAGGATGTCTTGAGAACGGGCATCTCGTGACGAATGGCGTCGACGGCGACCAGCGACAACACCCTGTGCTCGTCTTCAGCGAACGGGCGGTCAAGGCCTGCCAGTCCTGCGATCCGCGTGGCCAGATGGCTTCTGGTCGGTTCGTCGAGCGCGCTCCAGAACACATCCAGGTCCCCGAGTCGGGAGACGGCACGAATCTGGACGTCTGCGCTCTGGGTGCTCAGCCTCTCGACGGCCTTCGCGACGCCCTCCTGGACGAGGGTCCGGTCGCGGTCTGCGAATGCGCGCAGGCAGGGGGCCATCCGATCGGCAAGTAGGCCGGGATCCAGCGGCTCCGGGGCGTCAAGTTCGAGGACCGCATGCTTGGCGGCCAGATCCACAAGGCGCTTGCGGGCTGCCGGTTTGACCCGGTCGAAGAACGCGTGGGTGAGGTACTCGCTACTGGCCGCGAAGTCTGGGTCGGCCACGTAGTCCCGGAAGCGTTGGAGGACCTGCCGGCCCTGCACAGGAGGATGAATCAATAGAGCGTCCAGCGCGGCAACCAGATGCGCCCGGGCGTACTCCGGAGACGGGGTGAAGAGTTCACCGTGTGGCCTGAGCGAAGGATGGGCACACAGGTGCCGATCTTCCTTCAGCCGCTCCAGGTCACGCTTCTCCACGAAGTCGATGAGCTCAAGCTGTTCGGCTGAATCCAGCAGGTTCCGCTCGACGTCCTGCATCGTCTTCACAGCTTGGGCGTCGTTTTGTGTGCGGGCCCGTTCGATCTTCTTCGCGATGTCTTCTGCCGACTTCTCACCGTCCTCGGCGAGACGACTGATCTTTTCGATCAGGTCGGCGCACACTGCACCCCAGGTGAGAAGGATGCTGGCACGCGCGGCTCCCGTCGCATAGCTGCGGTGTGCCTCGATCACCATGGGCCGGATGTCGGGATTCCAAACGCGGCCGAGTCCTTCTTCCAGGTCCCTCACCCGGCGCTCCCTCCTCCATGCCCATCGCGTAGCCCGAGTGTAGATCGCTGCTGGGCACAGTGTTTCCCATTCAGTGATCACGGTCGGCGGGCTGCGGATCTTGGCGCTCATCCGAATCCCATCCAAGCCTTCAGGACAGCGGCACCGATGGGGTACGTAAGGTGACGTCAAGCGGTTGTGCGGGGTCTGGGGGCATTGTGGGAGCTGAGCAGCAGCGGCGGTCTCGGATCGTGGGCTTCTGGCGTGCGGTGGAGCTGTTCAGTCCGCAGAAGATCCCCTCGGTATCGGCACGTGAGCGGGTGTACGCCGTTGCGGAGGACGAGCCTCTGCCTTGGGAGGACGACCACCCGCTGCGGTCGGTGCAGCTGGAGCCGGGGTTCGTGTGGCAGCACGTGGTGTACGGCGGTACGTACGCGCTGCGGACTGTGCGTGACGAGGTCCTGCAGGTCTTCGGCGAGAACGAGGAAGACCACGATGGGCGGCTCGACGGCGAGAGCGCCATGTTCGCGCTGACCGTCAACGACGAGGGGCGTCTGCTTCTCGACTCTCCAGTGCTGTCTACCTGTGCTTGGGCCACAGGTCGGGCGTTGCACCCAGGGCCCGCCCGGCCAGGTTGGCTGGACGGCTTCGACGAGGAAGAAGCGGCATGGCTCGCCCGCGCCGCAGACCTCGGCGAGGAACTGGCCGATGAACTGCCCGACTTCGACGCGGCTGACTCAGACCCCGACGGCGAGGAGGACGAGGACAAGGTCGGCTTGTACCGGTTGTCCGCGAAGGATCTGCTGGGCTTCGTGCACGATCTTGCCCAAGCCTGGAACGTGACGGATGCTCTACAGCCTGAGGAGATTCGGGTCCGGAGCGTTGCGGTGCGGCAGAAGCAGGCCGATGACGCCGATCAGCAGGACTTCCTCAACAGCTTCTATGTTGCCGATCTCGACCTGGTCTCACGCGCCCTGCAGACGCGGGAGCCTGGGGCAGGCCTGGCGGCCTATCTGACGCCGGGAACGCAGGTGAACGCCGCGTGGCGCATCGACCTGCGAGAGCAGCCGCAGGCAGCCTTGGACGCGGTAGTGCCCGGACACACTCCGATGGGTCGTTGGCCGGCGAACCCGAAGCATCCTTTGGCTCTCAGCCAGCAGTTCGCGGTGAACACCATCTGGAGTGAACTGGCTGAATCGAGTGGGCTGTTCGCTGTCAACGGACCGCCCGGCACAGGTAAGACGACGATGCTCCGCGACTGCTTCGCCGCTGTGATCGTGGAGCGTGCTCAACGTCTTGCGTCGCTGCGCATGCCCTCAATGGCATTCGTCGATAAGGAGCCGTACCGGTGGCAGAGCGGCGACTACACGCGTACGGTCACCGCGTTGAAGCCGGAGTTCACGGGTTTCGAGATGGTGGTCGCCTCGGCCAACAACGGGGCCGTGGAGAACATCTCCACCGAGATCCCGGCCCGCGCGGCCCTCGGCGATTTGTGGAGTGGGGACGCCGGCTACTTCTCCGAACAGGCAACCCGGCTCCTCAAGGGCGCGCCGGCTTGGGGTGCAGTCGCGGCCAGGCTGGGAAACAAGAAGAACCGGATGGAGTTCATCAACCGGTTCTGGCATGGCAAGTACAAGATGGATGACGAGCAGGCGCCGCCCCCGCCAAAGGGCCGCCGTCCGCGCAGTCGGGATGCCTGGATCGACAGCGAGCAGGGCGTCGCGCACCTGCTGCGTGAATGGAGTCGGCAGCCGCACAGTGGTGTGTGGCGGGAGGCCAGGGAACGGTTCCGCCAGGCTTATGCCCAGGTAGAGCAGTTGCAGGCCGAGCGTACGGCCGCCGCGGCAGCCCTTGGACGGGTGCCGTCCGCAGGCGCCGCCTTGCGGGCAGCCGAGCGGGCGGTCGCGGACAGCGACACCCGCGTACATGAGGCTCGCGCGCAAGTAGCGAGCGAGACAGCCGTACTGCAGCACGCTGAGGCGGCTCTCCACGAGGCGCAACAAGTGCTCGATGCCCATGCTCGCCGGCGTCCCGGTTTTGTCGTGAGCATCAGCACGCTGGGCCGTGCGGCACGGGAGTGGCATCAGCGCGACCAAGAACTCGCTGGCCACGTGGACACAGCTCGCAGCGTTCGTGACCCCGCAGCAGCATCGCTGTTCAGTGCCCAGCAGGCAACGACTCAGGCCGAGCACACTCTGGACGCGTACCGTCAGCAGCAAGCTTCGGCAGCCGCTCAGCTTCAGGCGCTACAGGAGACCGTTGCCCAGGCCCGTGCTGATTGGGGCGAGCACGTCCCGCAGGAGGCGTGGCTTCACGACGACACGACCCGCGAACTTGCTGCACCTTGGGGGGACGAAGAGATCGCCCGGGCCCGCGCCGAACTGTTCCTCGCAGCGATGGGGCTGCACGAGGCGTTCCTGCGGTGCACGGCCCGCACCATGTACGCCAACCTGATGGCGGCTATGGACGCCGTGGCCGGCGCGATCCCCAAGACCGTCTCCGCGGAGCATGTGAAAGCCGCCTGGCAGAGCCTCTTCCTGCTGGTTCCCGTCGTCTCAACCACGTTCGCCTCTCTGGACCGGGTCTTTGGACGCCTCGGGTCGGAGGCGCTGGGCTGGTTGTTCATCGACGAAGCCGGACAGGCGACCGGGCAGATGGCCGTCGGCGGCATGTGGCGCGCCGCCCGCACCGTCGTCGTGGGTGACCCCCTGCAGCTCGAACCGGTCGTGGTCTTGCCCTGGACCGCGCAGCGGGCCCTGGGCGACGAGCTGGGCGTCGACGCGGAATGGGCCCCCAGCCGCACCTCGGTCCAACAGCTCGCCGACCGCACTAACCGCTACGGCACACTGCTGCCTGCCGAACTGCCCGACGGGTCCCAGGAAGTGTGGGTGGGCAGCCCTCTGCGAGTTCACCGACGCTGCGACAACCCCATGTTCGCCATCAGCAACGCGATCGCATACGA
Organism: Streptomyces sp. A18; assembly: GCF_059026065.1. Lineage (NCBI taxonomy): Bacteria > Bacillati > Actinomycetota > Actinomycetes > Kitasatosporales > Streptomycetaceae > Streptomyces > Streptomyces sp. A18. Next base: position 185,660 of record NZ_JBWLKL010000012.1, read on the forward strand.
CAACCTTATGGTCTTCGGAACCCCTGATCGGGGCGACTACCGCTACCGGCCCCGAAGCTGCTGGGTGAACGTAGAGGCCACCGAAGCAGACGGACACTGGATCCCCGAAGAGGGCCGTGCTCTGCGCCGCGTACTGGAGAAGCTCCGCGACGACGCCGGTGTCGACCTCACCCAAGACGTCTACGTCATCAGCCCGTTCCGTCAGGTCGTGCGCGGCGCAGAGCGCGCCTGCCGTGGACTGCTGCCCAATTCACGGGTCGGCACGATCCACACCACACAGGGCAAGGAGGCCGACGTCATCATCGTCGTACTCGGCAGCGACCCACGGCGTCCCGGCGCCCGCTCATGGGCGGCCTGCCGGCCCAACCTCCTCAACGTCGCAGTCAGCCGCGCCAAGCGCCGCCTGTTCGTCATCGGGAACCTCGGCTCATGGCGCGATCAGCGGTTCTTCTCCACCCTCGCTGACGAGCTGCCCGCCCACACCTGGCAGCCGTGAGATCACTTGGCCCTCGGGCCGTCGTGCTCCATCCACGGTTTGCCGCTCCCTTTCAACGGCTTGGTGAAGCTCGACGTTGCTTCCTCTACTCCAGCACCACGATGCGAACCCCATCGGGCGCGGCGACAGCTATGCGCTTGAGCTCAGCCAGACTCGTGGTGAAAAGCACCCAGGCTCTGCGTCCAGGCCACCGCTGCCAGTCCAGTTGATCCGGATCAGGGCAGACGATTCCGTACACGGAACCGTTCGCATAGAGCGGCGTCCCACCGGCCAGGGTCTCATCGGCCTTCACAGTCGGCTGGACACCTGTCTCCCTTCGCACCCAGGTATCCGCAGCGGCGACAAGCCGCTCGTCAATCCGCCCCTTCAACATCTGCGAGGGCACCGTGCCGAAGGCTTCCTGTGGCAGGCGTCGGCCAGGGCGCGGCAATGCACACGCCCTGGAGGGCCACATGCCGGTCATATGGAATGCGACTTCGCGGGCCATAGTCGCGGGATCCGATCGGCCGAAGGATGAAAGTTGGACCGTTCCCTCAACCGGGCTCCTGCGGGCTCGCCGCCTTGCCTCGGCGAAGTCCGCTGCTAGAGACACGTATTGGGGAGCGGTCCACACGTGCTGCCACCAGTGCTCGCCGACCTGCTCAGGATCGTCGAAGCGGTGGATCACCACTCGCCGACTAAGGGCCCAGCTCACCATCTCCCGTAAGGGAGCGTGCACCAACTCCCATTGCCCGTGACCACCGGGGCACGGCAGGCGCGGCGGCCGGTGCAGGCAAGGCTCGGTGACGAACCGAGCGAGCCCCTCGGTGACCTCCCACACTGCGCGCTGCCCCTCCACCGGAGGCCGGGCAAGAACGGTGGGCACGCTTCCGCGCCAGCGGCGAGGCCGCGTCGTCACCCAGCAAACTTGAACATCGTCGGCGCTGTACCGGTCGGTGCGCTCCCGGACGTCGCCTTCGGTGATGGACGAGAGCTGCGCTTCCCACGCCATGCGTAACGTCCCGTCGGGCGAGGTGGCCAGGACATCGGCCCGCCACCTCCCCTCGGGACCCACCACCTCCAGAGCTCCGTGCCACCCGGCATCGCGTGCCGCGGTCACCAACTCCACTTTGAGCAGGCGATGCTCCATCGACTCACCGGCCAAGCCGCACTTCGGCGCCCCAGGATCGTGAGCGAAGAAGCGCAGCCCAAGGTACGACGCCTTGGCGTGTACGCCGTACCCGCACTCGGGACACGACAAGGCGGCCCGAGGACGGACACGGTGAACGGCCTGCCACGCCCAACCACAACCGAGGTCCGCGGCCGTGGCATCAATCCGGCCCTTCTCGGCATGCATCGCCGTCATCGGCACCAGGTGCTCCCCCTTCTTGTCTCCCTTCCGAACTCACTGTGGCAGCAGTCACTGACATTGCCGCCTTGCTACAGCGGGCCGAGCCGATCCCAAGGGTTGGAGGGCATAGATGATTGCTGCGGGATGGCTCCGCTGGGGTTGCCATCCGGGTGCTGGTTGATCCAGGACAGGCCGCCGAGATCCAGCTGGTTCCGGGCACGGGTGACCGCGACATAGGCGAGTCGTGCTTCCCCATCGTCGATGTCGCCGGGCAGTGGGTTGCCGTCCTCGTCGGTCTCTTCTGCATCGACGGGCTCGGTGAAGTCGTCGCCGATGCGTACAGATGCCCATTCTCGGCCTTTGGCCTTGTGGGCGGTGGAGACGACGATGTCGGCGCCATGCTCGACGGCGAGCTTGTCGACGGCAGCGAGGATGACGTCAACGCCGTGTTCGTCAACAAGGTCAACCAGGGGCAGCAGGTCCCTGCCCGAGGGGTCGTATTCCGCGTACTCCTGCAGCTCGCCCCACGTATCGAAGAGGATCAGCTCGGGGTGACTGCTTCGCTTGCCAGCCTTCAGGTCCCTGGCCGCCTCAGCAAGGGCGCGCAGGGCTTTCCCTCCGCCGACGAGGGCCACGCGACGGCCTCGTTCGAGCTGGTTCATGACCTCGAGCATGGCGCCCACGTTGGACCGGCACAGGATGGCGTCCGGGTGCTCGACTCGTTCGAGCCTGGTCGAGATGGCGGTGGTGCCGGCCAGCCGGATCGGGGAATCGACGATACGCAGCCACCGGTTCGCCTCGTCGGCCAGATCGGGTCCGAACCGGAAGGACTGGGACAGCGCAAGCTCGGTGCCGTCGAAGTCGCTCATGACGTCGCGGGCGCCACGCCACCCGTAGATGGCCTGCGCGGAGTCACCGACCATCACCAATTGGGTCCGGCTGCGCTGCGCGTTGAAGACCTTCTCTACAACCGGGTTGGTGTCCTGCGCTTCGTCCAGGAGCAGGAAGTCCGCTTCGATCCGGGGTTCAGTGAGCGCCCAGATCTTCAAGTAGTGGTCATGATCGAAACGCACATAGCCATGATCGGGATTCTGAAGGTCCTCCCACGCCTTGTGCGCGTACGGCAGGACGACATCGACGAGTTGGGCATGCAGGTCCTCCATCTCAATACCTCGAAGTCGCGGGACGTGGTACCGCTGGATCGTCGGGTCTGCGGACTGACAGAACCGTGTAACAGTCCGCAACACCGTGTAGGAGAGCGCCTTGTTGGTGACGTTGCGTTCCCCGATCCGGATGCGCATGTTGAGGCCGATACCGAGGGACGCTCCGGTCTTCCAGCCAGGAACACGGGGCGCGTTGATGCGAGCTGCGTAGTGATAGCCCACAGCAGCGAACGCCAGCGAATGAGCGGTCTTGCACTGCACGTTGCTCGGGAGCTTAGCCGCCGCCTCCATAGCGATGGACTTGCCGAAGGCGATGTACCTCCCTCGCTTCTTCGTGCTTTCCGCAAGCATGGTGAGGGTCGTTGTCTTGCCTGTTCCGGCGCCCGCTTGCAGGACCAGGTGATCACCACGGTTGAAGGTGTCCACGGCGACGCACTGCTCGGAGGTGGGGGTGGGCATCATGCTCCTCTCGACTGCGACCACAACGGTCGTCTCGCCGTTGGTGTAGCAGCAGCCTCTGACAACGCCCCCGACATAAATAGAACAGCGATTCACTGCCCGAACCCGCGCCCCGGAGGCATCCTGCTTCTGTCGCTCGCTTCGGCGAAGACCGCCCTGATTCCGGCCGCTACTGCGCGACCCAAGTGGCATGGAGCACAGCACGCCGACAGCTTTGCGCTGCCGCATCTTCTCGGGACGAGCCCAGGTGCACCGACCTGATGTATACCGGGGGCATGACGCACGAGCTCGTAGCGGTATGCGATCACTGTCTGGAACTCGTTCAGGACGGTGACGGCGTACCGGAGGTTGATACCGACACGGCAGACCGGGCACTCCGTGCCTGGAGGGAAACCGACAGCGCGGACTACGCCGTGTTCCACGCGTCAGCCGGCACCCGCCCCGTCAAGTGGGCGGTACGCCACCACAGCTGCGGCAAAGCCCCTTCATTCGTCTGCACGATCACGGTCGACCGAGTGCGTTCCTGGACCGCGCTGCTGGATTGGAGCGTGCACCTGAGCAGCAAGCACTGGCTAGCCGGAACCGACTGGTTCGACTTGATCGACCGGGCACTGCATCCGCGGCGAGCCGCTGTCAGCGGCATCCTGCCACAAAGTCCGCGCGACACCAGCCGCGGAATTGTCGGCGATCTCTCTTAAGTCACGGCCGGGGCACGGCACACCGGACTTCCGGGCTCTCAGTCGAGGCCGTGCAGGGGGATTCCACCGTGGAGGAAGGCCGCTTGATCGCCTAGGCTCGTGGCCAGGGCGCGGGGCTGGAGCCTCATGTCCTCGTCTACTCGCATACCGGCCTCGCTCGCTGAGCTAGCGGCTCCGATCGGCGACCTGAACCCGTACCACCGCAACCCGCGCAATGGCGATCTTGACTCCATTACCGAGTCGCTGTCGACGCACGGCCAGTACCGGCCGATCGTCGTCAACCTCGGCACCCTGACGGGGCGCCCCAACGAGATCCTCGCCGGCAATCACACCTTCAAGGCGGCCAAGCAGCTTGACTGGGACGAGATTGCGGTCACCTGGCTCGACGTAGACGACGATGCGGCAGCGAAGATAGTGATCGTCGACAACCGTACGAGCGATCTCGCCGGGTACGACAGCGTGCTCCTGGCAGACATCCTCACCGAACTCCCTGACCTCCAGGGCACGGGATACGACCAAGAGCAGCTCGACCAGCTCCTGGACGAGACCGCGCTTCCCGAGCCGATCGAACTGCCCTCCGACGGGGCAGACACCGGCGCGGCCGCGACGGTGGACTACCTGCAGTGGGGCTACATGCAGTGGTCCTCCACCCGTGTACGGATCACGCAGGCCGAGGTCGAACTCCTTGACGCGCTGTACAGGCAGTTCGTCGGCGACCACGACTCCGACCTCGGCTTCGGCTGGCACGTCCTCAACGACGAGCACCGCGCCACAGAGGGAGCGGTCGCGTGAACCCTCTCGACGTACGCTTCGACCCCGCCTACCCGCTGGAGAAGCTGCGGCCCGCGGACTACAACCCGCGGCACCTGTCCCCTGAGTCATTCGTGCGGCTTCAGGCGTCTCTGAAGAGGCACGGCGTGGTGAAGCCGGTCATCTTGAACGCGGACGGCACGCTGGTCGCCGGCCACCAGAGGACCAAGGGGTTGAAGGCGATCGGGCAGACGACCACGGCGGCGATGATCCTGCCGCAGAAGGTGCGCCTGCAGGACGAGATCAAGTTCAACCTCCTCCACAACCGCGTCGAAACCGAATCGTCCGTGGTCTACGCGGACCCGGGCCCGATCGGACAGTGGTCGTGGATTCCGTGGCAGACCATCGAAGTTGAGGAGTCGAAGAACCTGCCATTCCAGCAGGCAATCGGCTTCATGACCGCCGCCCACGGCCCCTGGGGATCCGTGGTGATCGACGACCAGGGCCGCATCGTCCTCAACGCCGAGTACGCGGCCGTCGCCAAGGCCCAACGCTTCGACATCCTCGCCTGGACCTGCGCCTCCTTCGACGCTGGCCAGCTCATCGAGGACCTCACCGGCGAGTACGGCGTCTACGACTGGACCGGCCTCGAAGAACAAGCCCCCGTATGGAATCAGCACATCGTGCAGCCCAACCGGCTACGCGAGCACTCCTCGAAGGCCAAGGCCGACAAGGTTCGCTACAAGTCCGAGGTATGGGAGCGCCTCGTCCTGCCATGGCTGACCACCTCGCACCGGGTGGTGGACTTCGGGGCCGGGCACGGCGACTACGCCCGGCACCTTCGCGGCAAGGGCTACAAGATCCACGACTACGAGCCGTACCGCACTCTGAAGGGCAAGTACGCCGTCGACATCCGCACCATCGTCGGCCAGATCCGCAGCATCGAACGCGAGCTGAAGGAGAACGGTCTCTACGAAGTCGTGGTCCTAGACTCCGTGATCAACGCGACCACGAGCCTCGACTACCAGCACTGGGTGCTAACCACCGTCAACGCGCTCTGCGCGGCAGACGGGCAAGTCTGCATCGGGACACGCAACTTGGAGCGGGAGTTGGCGTACGAGAACTCCGAGCACTCCATCAGCCGCGACTCCACCCGCCTGTCGTTCCTCGACAGCGAGAACGTGGATATGAGATTCGTGCGCGGCAAGTGGCAGCGCATCCGCTACCACACCCCCGAGTCACTACGCGGACTCCTGTCCCGCTACTTCGAGGACGTGGAGATCAGCGACACCACCCGAGCCACCGTGAAGGCGACCTGTCGCAAGCCGCGCCCCCTCCGCGACGCGGAATACAAGAAGGCTTTTTCCAAAGAATTCAATATGCCCTACCCCAACGAATTCCGACACAACAAACATGACGGAATATCGTCAATTTTGATAGAATTGATCAAGGAAAGGAATTCCACACTAGAGGAGTGAGAAAATGAAAAAGGGGGCGGAATCAGGCCGCGTTCGCGTAGACATCGAAGCCCACGACAGATACAGCATCATGTGGCTCGCCGGCATACGCGAACTCGACCTGACCCAGCACTGCCTGAAGACGTTCGCCGACTGTGACCGTCCTCGCATCAGCACCAAACTGCGATACCAGACGCTGCACCTTCCGCACGAGAACCCACCCGCTGCCTGGTACTTGTGCGCACTGCCGATCCCCTGGAACTGGTCCCGCAACTCACATCTGGCCTTCGAGTACGCGCCCGGAAGAACCTGGGAAGGCGACGCGCTCGTCGACGGACTCGGCGTCAGGCTCACCAACGCCATCCCGATCACCGGGTGGGGGGAGCACTCCGTCCCACCCGATACGTCCAAGAGAAGTTCGCGACTGTATCGAACCTGCCGCAACTGGCAGTTCGCATGGTGGCTACGTCAGAACCGTGACACTCCGCAGGTGCCGCCACCTACCAAAGAATACCCCGGAGGAGCGGAGCAACTGACCCTGCACTGAGCCCTACACCAACGTTCCACCCAGCCGCAACAACCTCAGTGAGATCGCCACTCAGAGTTTAGATACTCGGATATCGCCGAGATGAAGTCTTCCCTGACCGTCTCGAAATGGGCCTCTGCCTCATCGACGCGTGTGTCGAAGGCATCCCTACGCGAGTTTGCCGCCCACCGAAGGAGCGCACAGCGATCAACGTCGGAGAGGAATGCGCAGCGCGCGAGTGCTGCCGTCGCGGTGCGCTCCAACGGCAACATGGCGCGCCGGTACGCCACCGCCGGGCTCTTCAGCTGACCCAGATGCCGTCGGGTGAGAGTCGGAGAGCGAGCCGCCGGCCCGCATCACTTACTGGGGTCGACCAGGACACATCGGCAACCTTGCACCCGAAGTCGGTAGCGAGTGCCTGCACGAGCTTGGCACCTATGCCGCGGTGCCGGTAGGCGTCTGCTACCCAAATCAGAATGATTCGGGGACGCAGGGTGGCATCCCCCTCATCGTACTGTGATCCGTCGAGCAGATCCCAACGGCGGTGCTCGTTTGTGTCGTGCGCAGCCACGTAGCCTATGACGCGCTCGTCCACTTGCAACAAATACGCGCGATAATTGTCCGCAGTCGCCTCAGGCTCACCCACGTGGGACCACGACGGGAAGTCGTAGTTGTCCTCCCTCTGCGGCATACGGGCCACCCGGTAGGCCAACTTTCGCCATGAAATGGGTGACTGCGTCGTGACAACTGCCAGATCACCCCACCAGTCAAGGCTCTTCGGAACACAAATGCCTAGCGCCCAAGAGGCATGATGTGCGCGATGGACGTTGTCGTCGTCGCCCGCATCCCGAAGACGCATTCCGCAGGGGCACCCATGGCTACTCTCTGTTTCCAACTGCTGGAATTGGACTGGTATCGCGCCGCGGCTAAGGTCCTCGTTGCTGCCTCCCACCCAAGGCCGGAAGGATGCATCCTCCGACTCAACGTATCCAGTCCAGCGGTCTACCCACCCCGGATACCGCTCGGGGAGCATCTCTCGAATCTGCTTCTGAACCGCGGGCAGTGTGGGGCGAACCCACACGCTGCCAGCTGTTGCCCGTCCGTTGAGGCGCAAACCGCGCCTCGTTGCTTTGGCACGCAGGAACTTCAGGAACACCCCAGGGGGTGAATCGAAGTCCACTCCGCGGATCAGCTCTCGCTCACCGGGAGCGAGCCACTCATCAACGGGTAAAGCAAGCCGATCGGCGAGTGCGTGCAGTCCGCTGTAGTCGTGTTCGAGCTCAGCTGCCCTCAACGCTTCGACCGTAGCCTCAACATCTCGAAACCGGGCGCACAAATCGATCCAGCGAGGGCCGTCCCCGAAGTAAAAGGCGCCCCGATAGCCGTCGTACCGCACGCGGTCCATTGCCGCATCGCGTGCCCTGCCGACTGCCTCTGCGTAGTCCGCGGGTAGGTCTGGTTCGTGACCCCGCGTAGATTGGGCATCGACGTAGCTATCGCGGTCGAGCTGGACAGTGGCGAACCAGCGAGAAGCCCGGACGCGAACCTTCCGGGTGTCCCGGCTGCTCGGATCAGGGACAAGGTGAACAGTCCGCTCGGTCATGCACTCTGCTCCATAACTCTAGCCAGATCAGTCAGGCCGATCATTCTCCTTGCGGCAAGCCTCGGGAAGAGCGCGATCGAGGAGGTCCCCTCTCTCGGCTCCGCTCGCGCGTTCCTGCAGCCCAGGGGCTGCGCTCACGGCCGTACGGACAGACAAGGCCCCCGGAAAAATTGCCCGGCCCGTGGTGACGGGGCTCCGAAGTGCCCGTCCGACTGTCCGGTTAAAGAGCCCTCCACTGGATGAACCGGCCGCGCCTCCTTCACTAAGGGATCATGGAGAGTGGGTGCGGGTCCAGGGAGTTGTGTCATGGGCCGCCCCAACCGGGCCACCCGGGCTGCCATCACCCAGCGCCGCGCCGACGCGATCGACCTCAAACTCGCCGGAGTCGACTGGCTGACCATCGGCCGCAAGCTCGCCGCCGACCCTGCCATCAACTCGGACGGTGTCGCCTACCCGCAGGGGTACGGCATCGACAAGTACAAACGACAGCAGGACCCGCCCACCGGCAAACGGCTCATCGAACTCGCCTGCAAGGACGTCTCCAAGGCCCTCGCCGAGCGCACCACTGCTCTCGACGACCGCACCGACGAGCTGCGGCAGCTCATGGTGGAGCGCCTGGAACGACTGTTCTTCGGCGTATATCGGGCCGCGATCCGCAACGGCGACTACCAGGCCGTCGACCGCGCGGTACGCATCATCGAGCGCAGCAGCCGCCTCCTCGGCCTGGACCGGCCTGTGCGCACGGAGCTGTCCGGCCCGGACGGGGGCGCTGTCCAGGTCGAGACCGCAGGCATAGAGGAGCTGGAGCGCCTGATCCACCTGGCCGGCGGCGAGGGTGGGAAGGGCTGACGAGGCGGCGGTCCTCGACCTCTACCGGACGCTTCCCGCCCAGCGCCGCCGTGAGATAGCCGCTGCCTCCAGCCCTGAACTCCGCGCCCGGCTCGTGCGTATCGAGCGGGAGTTGGCGATGGACCGCTCGCCGGGCGCGATGGCCTCCGTACTCACCGACGGGCGGGAGATGCAGGCCCCGCACCTGGGGCTGATCGACGCCGCCTTCGAGCAGGTCGCCGCGGGCAAGCCGACACGACTGCTGCTGACGATGCCACCGCGACATGGTAAGAGCCGCCGCGCCGCCCGCTGGGCACCTCTCTGGTACCTCCGGCGCCGCCCCGAGCACCGGGTGATGATCGCCAGCTACTCGTCCGATCTCGCCGACGATCACGGCCGCTGGATCCGCGACGCGATCCTCAACCACCACCAGCAGCTCGGCATCAGCCTGCGGCCCGGGTCATCCGCCGCCAACCGCTTCGACCTCACCGGCACCGAGGGCGGCGCGGTCATGGCTGGTGTCGGAGGCGGCCTCACCGGCAAGGGCGCGCACCTGGCGGTGGTCGATGACCCAATCAAGGACGCGGCCGAAGCCTCCTCCCCCACGATGCGGAAACGGCTGTGGGAGTGGTGGCAGGCCGTCCTGCTGACCCGCATTGAGCCCGGCGGCTCGGTCATCCTGATCCAGACCCGCTGGGACGAAGACGACCTCGCCGGCCGAGTCCTGGCCGATGAGGGCGACCGGTGGACCGTGATCGACCTGCCTGCCCTCGCCTTGTCGGACGACGACGCCCTCGGCCGTTCCGTCGGCGCGCCGCTGTGGCCCGAGCGGTACGACAGCAACGCGCTCGCTGAGATCCGCCGCTCGGTGGGCGAAAGGGTGTGGTGGTCGCTGTACATGCAGCAGCCGCGCCCGCAGGACGGCGGCGTGTGGCAATGGTCGTGGATCACCAACAACCGTGTCAGCGCGGCCCAGTTCCGCGGCATCGACCTGACCCGCATCGTTGTCGCCGTCGACCCTGCGGGCGGCGAGTCCGCCGTGGGCGACGAGACCGGCATCGTGGCTGCCGCACGCGACCGCGACGGTCACCTCTACGTCCTGGACGACCGCTCCGGGAACCGGGGCGCCGACGCCTGGGGCCGCGAAGCGTGCCTGCTTGCCATCGAACTTCGCGCCGACGCCATCGTCGTTGAGTCGAACTTCGGCGGCGACATGAGCAGCCAGATCCTCCACCAGGCATGGCAGGAACTCGCACGCGAGCAGCGCACCGAGAACATGCTCATGCCTGCTGTCCTCCCCGTGACCGCCAAGAGCGGCAAAAGGCTGCGGGCCGAGCCGATCGCCCAGCTCTACGAGCAGGGGCGCGTGCACCACGTCGGCGAGTGGCCCACCCTCGAACAGCAAATGGTGACCTGGGTCGCCGGGATGGACAGCCCGGACCGGATGGATGCTGCCGTGCATGGGCTTACGCAGCTGGCGGACCAACAACAGGTCGTTGCCACGCCCTCGTCGTACCGGGACGACCGACTGGTACGGCGCCGTTGACCGTGGCCAATCGATGCCGCATAGGTTCCGGCTCAGGAAACCGGGATTTCCGGACGCCGTGATCCATGAACGCGACAATGGCAACACAGGCCATCGTCGCCATGGTTGCTGCCCCGCCCACGACATCTCTGGGTGAGCGAGGAAAGGGGAAGTCGTGGATGAGAGTCAGCACCCGTCAGATGTGTCGGGCAGGCTCAACACCAGGGTCGCCCACAACGCACGGGTGTGGAACTACTGGATCGGCGGGAAGGACAACTACCAGGTCGACCAGCAGGTCGGTGACCAAGTCGCCACAATGTTCCCAGTGATCAGAGACGTGGCCCGCGCGGACCGCGCCTTTCTTGGCCGCGCGGTCCAGGTCCTGACTGCCGAACGCGCAGTACGCCAGTTCCTCGACATAGGCACCGGATTGCCGACCCTGGACAACACCCACGAGATCGCCCAACGGATCGCGCCCGAGTCCCGGATTGTCTATGTCGACAACGATCCCATCGTGCTTGTCCACGCCCGCAGCCTGCTGGTCGGCACCCCCCAGGGAGCCACCGATTACATTGATGCCGACGTCCACCGCCCGGACGACGTCATCGAGGGTGCCTCAGCAACTCTCGACCTCAACCGGCCCGTCGCGGTCATGATGCTGGGCATCCTCAATTTCGTCCTCGACACGGGCGAGGCACTGGACATCGTGCGCCGGATCATGGACTCGGTCCCTTCCGGCAGCTATCTCGCCTTGACTCACCCGACTACCGACGCCGATCTCGGTGGCGAGGGCAACGTCGAAGCCATGAGGTTCTGGAACGAGAACGCCACCCCGCCGATCACCGCCCGCAGCCGTGCAGAGATCGGCGCCTTCTTCGAAGGTCTGGATCTTCTCACTCCGGCCTTGTGTCGTGCTCGCGATGGCGTGCTGAGTCCGGCTCTGCAACCGCACTCCCACAGTTCGGCGCAGTCGCCGTGAAACCCTGACCGGACGTTGGCTCGCCTACGCTAAAAGGTGGCGCGGGGCCGACGTTACGGACCTGTCCCCGTGGGCCTGCGCACCTTCCTCACCGACGCTTGGTCGTGGCTGAATTACAAACCCGTCATGGCCAGCACGCACGACGGGCGCCCCCATCCTTCTCTCGCCCCCGAGCTCAAGGCCAGTTGGCTTCCTGATGATGCGGTACGCCGCCTGGCGGCGTACAAGCTCCTCGCCGCCTACGACAACAACCAGGCAGGTGAACTCGCCAGCCTCGCCGGCAACGACGCGGCGGGCGAGCGGCGGGAGTTCGGGGACGCGTCCGCGTTCGTGGACACGACGCTCGCCCACCTGCTGGGGAGGTCGCAGCAGATCATCGTGCCTGGCGCCGAGCACGCCGCGGATGACGATGCTAGCCCGGAGGCGACTACCGCTGCTGTCATCCAACAACGTCTCCGGGACTGGGCGGAGGCCGAGCTGCTGCCCCTGCGCGTGCAGGCCGCAGAACGCAATGCCGTATTGCTCGGCGACGGTCTGTACCTCCTGGCCTGGGACCCGGACAAGCAGCGGGTGACGCTGCGGACCCTGGATCCCGGCTTCTACTTCCCCATCCTCGAGGACGATGCCGACCCCGGGGACTACCCGCGGCGCGTGCATCTGGCATGGGAGATCCCGGAGGACCCCAAGCGCGGGCAGAAGGCCCGACTGCGGCGTATCACCTACGAGCTTGGCCCGATCCAGCCGTTGAACCCTGCACCGCACGACGGAATTTCACCGGTAGAGCAGAGTGAACCCATTCCGCAGATGGGAGACGGGTACAACAAGGCCCTCGACCGCTTCGAGCGCACCTACCCATGGGCCCCCGACCAGCCGTCCGCTGCCACCTGCTACTTGAGCGACGCGGAGTGGGAGATTGCTGATCTCCGCCACGGTCAGCAGCTCGATGACCTGCCGCTGGACAAGGCCCGGTTCCGCACCCGCGCGGACGGCACGATACTGGATCGGCTCGATCTACGGCTGGACTTCCTCCCGCTCGTCCATGTCAGCAACACCATCGCGGACGGCGAGCACTTCGGCCAGTCGACCCTGGCCAAGGTGATGCAGGCCCTCGATGAACTGGCCGAGACAGACACCGACTCCGCCCGCGCATCAGCGACCACCGGTGCACCAATCATCGGCCTCGCGGGCGCCCGCCCTGAGATCGACCGGGTGTCCGGCAGGCCCAAGCCGCTCGCGATCGAGCCAGGCACCGTCTTCACGCTCGGCGACGGCGGCCGCATGGACGTCCTGGACACCTCTCACCAGCTTGCCGAACTCCGCGCCCGAGCCGAGGAGATGCGCGACCGCGCGGCGGTCAACGCCCGCCTACCTGCCGTCAGTTTGGGCACCGTCGACCCTTCCGACGTGCCCAGCGGGTATGCGCTCCAGCTGTCCTTGGGCCCGCTGGACTCACTCGTCGATGCCATGCGCCTGGCCCGCGCGCACAAGTACGCGCTGCTGCTGAAGATGGTGCAGCGCATCCACCAAGCGGGCCATGCCGACGGATGGACCCATGGAACGCCGCTTCCGGCGCGGATCGCGTTCGGCCCGCATACTCCGACTGATCGCACGGCGATCCTGGACGAGGTGATCCGGGGAGTCACTGCAGGCGTCCTCTCTCTGGAGACGGGTATCCGCATGCTGCAGGACGCTGGCTACCCCATCGGAGACGCCCGTGAAGAGGTCAGCCGGATCACCTCGAGGCCGGGCGCTCAAGTTGGTGATAACGCCCGCCAGTCTGCGACGATCCGACTATCCGGCAGGTGAGCGTCGGTCGAAGGCCCCCTCGCACCCGGGCGGAACGACGGACTGCGCAGCATCCCACTGTGCCCCATGAGGAAACGCTAGCCAATCTTGGCAAAATGAGCACACCAGCATCCCCGACTGCATATTCTATTAGCTGGCCAGGCACCCCAAAACACACAATAAGAGGAATCCGGCAATGGAAACCTCAAGGGGAATCCATAATCCCGGCGAAAGGAGGGGGCGCCGGGAAAGTGGAATTTTTCCAGGCGGATGGGATACACTCTTACTCGATTCACTTACTTGCAAAGCTGCCGGGGTTGAAATGACAGAAATTGACGGAATCACTCCTCCCGCACAAGAGAGGACGGCCGAAGTTCATGAGGGAGATGCCTATGACCTCATGGACAAGGTTCCGGCAGAATCTGTCGACCTAATCATCACATCACCCCCGTACTGGGGCCTGCGCACCTACGGCCTTGACCATAACGAGGACATCCTCAAGGAATGGGAGGCAGAGGGCGGCAGCAAGGAGCAGGCACCGTCGTATGACTGGTACCGGCTGCACGGTGGATGCCTCGGATTGGAACCTCTGCCCGAGTGGTACGTGAGCAACCTCGTCGAGATTTTCCAGCGAGGCGCAAAGGCACTCAAGCCGGGCGGTAGCATCTGGATCAACATTGGCGACACCTACTTTGCTCGCTGGTCAAGCATCCGTATGGATGGCCGCCAAGGGCTCGGCGATAATCCGCGGATGCGCCGGAAGACCCCAATGGGCGGGTTTCGCCAGGAGAAGCAGATGCTGCTGATTCCTGCTCGTTTCGCGATCGCCATGCAAGACAAGCGATGGATTCTTCGCAATGATGTCATCTGGGAGAAGCGCAATGTCCCGCCGCGCCCGGAGAAGGATAGACTACGGCTCGCTCACGAGCACTTCTTCCACTTCGTGAAGCGCCCAAAGGAAGGGCGCGCGAAGTACTACTACGACATGTCTGCCGTGGAAGACGGCGCACGTGACGTCGTTCGGGTTAACGCAGCACCAGGGTCAGACGGTCACTCGGCGACCTTCCCCACGAACCTGATTGAGCCGCGAATCCTCAGTTCGTGCCCACCGAACGGCCTTGTGCTGGATCCATTCTGCGGGACCGGCAGGTCGCTGGCAGTAGCAGTCAAGAACGGGCGCCGCGCGCTGGGCTTCGAAATCACCTCACAGTTCTCGAAATCTGCCCGCTCTAACGCTACGGATTTGACGTTCGCCTCTGACGTGGAAGACGAAGCAGACCTGCCGGAACAGAAGGCAGACGAGCCGCAATCTCAATTGTTCTAAGGCTAGAAAAGACCGTTCTGACTGGGCGCCGTCTTAGCCTTCTTCCGTGCTTTCTCTACAAAGTCGGAGCGGCTGGCGGTGCCCTCAGTACTTGAGGTCATGGCCTGCAGATAGTGGGCCAGCGTGGTGCGTGCAACCTCTACCAGTTCGAGCGGGAACATTCCCTCGGAATCGGGCTGCCCACCGTAGTCAAACCCGGCGAAGGTTATATCCCACGGCTCTCCATCCCCAATTAGAGCGAAATCAATCCGGGCTCGAAGTTGCTTCAATACACTCTGCTGCATGATGACATAGAGGGGAACATCTATGTTCTTTAGATACTCCCCTTTCGTGGCTACCTGCGTCCCTAGACGCTTACTGACGTTACTCGTATTCACGCCATAATCCACGGTATCGCGACGACCCTTAAGGTTTGCCTCCTCCGTGAAATATTGCCGCCAGTTAGCCACGTCCCCTTCCTCCCATGCCTTCCAGGCGGGCCCTACTCCGCCACCTCGAAGGTCAATCGCCTGAGTTTCGATCGCGATGATTCGCGTGCCGTCTGTGTAGGCAGAGTCGTCACAGAATGCGACATAATCGAGGTTGAGCTTCGCTGGCTTGCTCGTGGCTTGAACCTCGGGGACCAGAGTTGCCTGCTGGTCCGGAAAGTAATCTCCCACTGCCCATTCGACGGGAGAGCCATCAAGCCGGTGATCGCAGACCGCGTAAGTGGCTTGTTTACCGTTATTCCAGTCCGCAGAATAGGTCACCGAGCAGTACCCGTACCCGTACTGCCGATGCTTTTCGCACAAGCCGCCAGCAAAGGGGCAAGCCTTCTCATTCCGGGCCTTCGCTGCACTTGGGGAGTCACTGTCGTAGGCGTGCCCAAATGCCTCAACGATCGGGAAAACAGTCCCGCGTCCGTTTCTGCTGCTACCCTGCGCCATCTGGGCATGATAGCCGCCGTGGGCTGCTACACCACCTGAGTTGATCTAGAAAATCCAGCAGTCTGCTCCGCCGCCGAAGGCTGGGGGGGCGCCCATGTCGACGCGGATCGTGTTCGCGCCTCACACCCCGCCCGAGCGCACCTCGATCCTGCACGAGGTGATCCGCTGTGTCAGTACCGGAGTGCTGTCTCCGGAGACCGGCATCCGCATGCTGCAAGACTCCGGATGCCCCTTCGAATACGCACGCGAAGAAGTCACCCGGATCAACGACCGACGACACATCCACGAGGCCAAGCCCGGCACAGATCCCGTCCGTCTTCTTCATCGGCTTGAACCGCTGCCGCTGCTCCTCAACCGACATACGCAGCTCGTCCTCGCCCAGCTCGGTCTTGGTCCCACCGCCCCACTGTCTGACGTAGGTGCCTTCGCCGCCCGGAACGCCATCGATATGCGTGATGAACATGCAGTCGCCGGCGAAGTCACGGTCAGCGTCAGCCAGAAGCAGCTGAACACGATGATGGCCCGAGAGAAGGACCAAGGCGGCCGTGCAGCGGTCCGCTCCCTGGTCGAGAAGCTCGGCTTCGCCAGCGCGGCCGCCCTTGAAGAGCACCTCACGGGCGTGCGGCAGGCTGAGCAGGATCAGCTGACCGAGGCCGAACGCCGTGAACAAGTCGTCACCGAGCCGGAGAAGGCAGCGATCGCCCGGGAGCCGTCCGCGCTCGCCAGAGAGCGAGACGCACTCCACCGTTCCGTGCTGGTCACGGCAGGGGTGACCAACCGCGACCTCGACGACGCCGTTGCGCTGCTCCGTGTCCCCGACGACGCCGACGCCACCCTCCTGGAGGAGGCGGTGCAGGAGCTGAGCGGGCGCCGCCCCGAACTGTTCAACACCTCTGCCCAGCAGGTTCCGCCCGCTCCCGGTGGAGCCCCCGCATCGGTGCCCCCGCCGCGGCCCGGCAGCGCAGAACGGCAGTCCGGCGCCGCCGGACTGGAGATGGCCCGCCGCCGCGGCCTCCTGCCCGAACCCAACTAGACCGCGGCAGCCACCCCCTGCGGGCGGCTGCCCGCCTGGGGACCACGCCCCTTCTCCCCCGTGGACCGCTCCACCGCCCCGGTGAGTGCGCGACCGCGCCCGCACCACCAGGAGAAAGCGGCTTGAGTATCCAGCCGTACACCACCACCGTGACGGTCACCGCCGACCGGGACTGGCTCGCCTCCCGCCACGGCACCGACTCCACCGAGACCATCACCCTCGACCTGACCACGCTCACCAAGAACGTCCACTACGTCGAGCCGACCGCAGCGCAGCCCCACGGTTTCGTCCGCTCCGGAGTCCCTGTCGGCCGCATGACCGCCTCCGGCCTGTACGGCGCCTACGACCCTGCTGCCGAGGACGGCCGCGAGATCCTGCCGGCCTCGTCTATGCCGAGGCGTCGTTCACCCCCGGTGCCACGAAGGTGCCCGCCGCGCTGTTCTGGCACGGCACCGTGACCACGGCGAAGATCCCCGGAGGCATCGAGCCAACCAAGATCACCCATAGCCCGGCCGGGGCGCAGATCCGCTTCCTCGGGGCGTGCGGAGGTACTCCTACGGGATGCCCGTCCGATTGACGTAGAGGATGGCGTTCACGATCTCCCGCAGGTCGTGTACTCGTGCCGCGGTTCCTGGGTCGGCCCGCCGGGCCGTGAACACAGGCTCGACTAACGCCCAGCGGGCATCACAGACATCACTGCGGTAAGGGCTTCGACACTCACGAGACACGCACGACCATCGTCGCTCGGTTACAGCGAACTACTCAAACCAATTGAAACCGATATTGGTTGCTTTCAAGCGCCACCATTGTTCATGCCGGGCCGGAGGGGGCAGGTCTACGGGCGTGGGATGAAGGTCACACGGATCTCGCGATGCCCCGTGCGTATGCGCAGACCGTTCACCAGGGTGTCGCTGCTCCTGCCGCTCGTGAGCCAGAGGTTGGCGGCGCTACCGAGCAGGACGGGGTCCAGAGATGGCTGCGGTGAGCCCCATGGGCGTTCCGCGTGGGCCTCCAGGAGCAGACCGCCGGCCCCCAGACGGATGAGACAGCTCGCGTCGTCGAGCCGGGCCACAAGGACGTTCACACCGAGCAAATCCCGGGCCTTACGGTGACACCAATCGACCGCGGGCACCTCGGCATGAGCGACTGTACGCGCAAACACCTCCGCTGCCTGCGCCCACAGGACGTGGCGCTCCTTGTCCGTGACGGCGTAAAAGCCTCTTGCTTCCTCGGGTAGTGAAGAGACGACCGGCCAGCGGCGTAGCGAGACAGAGCCATCCGCCTGGACAGCTCCCGTGACGTCGTAGGTCGACGGGCGTGACATGCGGACCGGCGCGGGTACGGGAACAGGATCCGGCCCCGGCGGGGCATCGGGCGGGCGGACACCGTGCTTGGCGAGGAAGCTGTACATGCGGGTCTGGGTCAGCTCGCCGGACTTGCCGATCTCTGCGAGCTGCCCGTCGAGGATCGGTCTCAACAGGCCTGGGTCGTGCACGAGTTCTGCGTTGAGTAGCTGCTCGTGAAGATCACTGTCAGGGTCGATGCGGGGTGCCGTGCGGGCGAAGGCGGCGGTAGGTGAGGCCGGGTCGAGTTCAGCGAGGCCGGTGGCGGCGAGAAGGACGAGGCGGTCGGCGGCCGCCGAATAGAACGACGTGCTTCCATGGTCGCCGATGACCCAGTCGCTGGCCACGATTGCGGCTCGCCACCCTTCCTCCGGCGGTATCACCATCAAACCGGCGTCCATTGCTGTGGCGAGCCGCTCGGAAACCGGGTGCCGTGCCCACACATTGGGGTGTAGGACCGCGGCGACAGCGAACTCGTCGACGGGCAGGGCCGTGACGAGATCGAGGGGAAGGTCGGGGTGGCGGCCGAGGAGCGAGTGCTCGCTCCAGGTGGAGTGAATGACGACCAGTCGCCGGCCGTCGGTGGCGCCGAGGCGAGCCCGGTAGTGGTCACGCTGATCCATGCTTTCCAACGTTCGCTGAAAGCACCAGTCGCCGACGACGTGGGCGCGGGGGACAGCTTCGGGGCAGGTCTGTGCCAACCGGGTGAGCTGCTCGATGTGGGACAGGCCGATGACGGCCGGAAGCACCTTGCCTCGATGGACGAGCTCCCTGCGGGAGAGCCCGGTGGGTGACGTCCGGTCGCCGGTGGACTCGGTGACCAGCCGGTTGTAGCCCGCGCCGTGGGGCAGCACCATCAGCGGGGCGTCGATCTGCCGCATCGTCGGGTGGACCGAGCAGGTCACCACGAGTTGAAAGGAGAGGCGCTTGGCCTCCTTCCAACTGATCAACTCGACCTCGGACTCGTCGAGATAGTCGGCGAGTCCGTCACTGAACGCCGAACCGGGGCAAACGGCACAGAATTTGGCGATGCCGTCCTCACTGCGGAGCAGGCGCATGATGTCGAGCACCCTGGTGGCGGAGGTGAGAGTGCGCGCCACCCCCAGGACTTTCGCCTTCTCAGGGGCGTAGGTGTCCCAACGGGGCAGGCCGCGCGAGGTGCGGCGGTTGCGCAGGATCGGCAAAGGTCTCTCCGAGTGGGCAGCCGACGGGCTGGTTGGTACTGGACAGGGCTGAACTAGCACATTTGGCGCCATCGCCGATGTGAGTCCGGCGAGCGGAGCGGCACCGTCACGTGCTTCGAGGCAGCACGCCCGTGGTCGTCGTGTGCAGCTCACGAAGACGGCGTCGACAAGCAGCACGCAACCCCGGGTCGTCCGCTTGCTCGCTGAGGTCGGCCAACAGGGCCAGCGCCTGGTCGAGTTTGACGTACAGCTTGAGCGCCGACGCACGTTCGGCTGCGACGGCTGCGGTATCGAGGGCTTCCTCCAGCCTGCCGAGGCCTTGCAGCGCGCGGGCTTGAACGATGCCGATACGTGGGCACATGGCGTCGTCGTGTGTCGCCTGGGCTGCAGCTAAGGCTTCTGTGAGTGTGTCGAGGGCTCGTTCCCAGTGGCCGAGAGCCGTGAGGGCCTGCCCGATGTTGTAGCCCTGCACGACGGCGCCGTGCTGATCCCCTACCTGGGCGTTGGCGTCGTATGCCTGAGAGAACAGGCCCAGAGCCTTGTCATGGTGGCCAGTGGCCAGCGCGATGAGTCCCTGCGACTCCCGAACAACACCGCTTAGGCGCGGGTCGTCGACCAGGCCGAACAGCGCCTCAGCCGCTGCGAGTTCCTGTTCTGCCTGGTCATGGTCGCCCAATGCGTAGTGTGTTCGGGCCAGTTGGTTGCGCATGCGCAGCTCTGCATCTCTGCGCCCCTCCCACTGGGCGGCTTCGATCCCCAGGCGATGTGCTTCGATGGAGTCGGCGTGGAGCGTGCGGCTGTGGTAGAGAGCCCACAAGGACTCGCACAGTCGCCACACCGTGCCGTACCACTGATGCTCTGCCGCCAGCCGCAGCACGGACAGCAGATTGGCTTGCTCGGCATCCAGCCACTCCAGTGCTTCGGGGCCGTCGGTGAAGGGCACCTCTGGGGGCGAGAGCTCCTCGATCGAGCCACCGGGAGGCCCCTGCAGCCGCATGCGTGAGGCTCCGAGCACCAGCACATCCGCGTGCGCCGCGGCGGCTACGTAGTAGTCGACCACTGCCCGTCGGTAGCGGACGCGGACGTCTTCCGGCAGTGCTTGGGCGACCCCGCGGGCATGTCCTCGTACGGCGTCGTGCAGGCGGAAACGACGCGTCCGGTCCGGCGACTGGACCGGGACCGTGAGATAAGCCGTGAACAGGTCACCCAGAGCGTCGTCGAACCGGACAACACCCGCTGCTGCCGCGACGCCCTGGGTGGCGGAGGCTCCGGGCAGGCAGCCGAGCAGGGAGTACAACTCCTTGGTGTGAGCGGGGAAGTTCTCGTACGCGGTGTCGAGGATGGTGTTCACGGAGGGAGAACCTTCCGCTGGGTGCAGTGGTTCGTTGGCGGCGAGTATGCGTACGACCTGATCCAGGCCGAGGTGCGGTCGGCTTGCCAGCCATTCGCCCGCTGTGCGCAGCGCGAGCGGAAGACCGCCGCATAGCCTGACTAGCTCGGCTGCAGTGTCCTTGCCCGCAGCAGGTTCCCAGCTACATACCAACTGGACGCCGGTGCGTTGGTCGAGAGGGTCGACCTTGATCCGCACGGCGCCGTCGATAGTCAGCGATGGCAGGTCGGTGCGGCTGGTGGCTACCAGCAGGCCTTGGGCCGGCAGCAGGCAACGTGCTTCCGGGGCTTGACGAACGCTGTCCGCGACCACGACGACCTTCCGCACGGCAGTGATGCTGCGGAACAGAGCAGAACGCTGCTGCAGACCCGCCGGGATGAAGTCCTTGTGGACACCGAGGGACCGCAAGAAGGCGTCCAGGACCGCAGCCATGTCGACTGCTCCGTCCCGGCGGAGTGCTTCCAGGTCTACGTAGAGCTGGCCGCCGGGGTACAGACGGTCAACAGCGTCATCGACCCACTGCGAGACCAGCTGCGTCTTGCCGACACCGCCGAGTCCGGTGATGAGTACCAGGCCGGGAGAGCGTTCCGCACCGTGCGTCGTCGCCAGCGACCTTAGACGTGCCAGTTCGTCGGTTCGGTTGACGAAGAGGCGCTGTGGCGAAGGGATTTGGTGAGGGACCATGGTGGGTCCTGAGGGCGGCAGCACAAGAGACTCGACGCGGCCTGCCATGACCAGTGGACCGGCAATCACGGCGTTGCCCGACACGGAATTGTGCGTTGCCGCGTCCGTGCCGACGGTGCGCTCACTCACCTGGACCCTCCGATCGCCACCACTCGATAGCTCAGAGTAATACGTGGGGCGTCGACCGCGGTTGCTATCTCAAACCAGGGCTGGATCGGTGGAGATCGCGCCGAGGCAGCCGAAGCCGGTTCGACGTGCCCAGTACGTGTGCGGTTTTGGCGGAGTCACGCTCTGCGCTCGGTGTCCCTGGCGAACAACCAGGCACAGGCCAAGAGCGGCAAGTAGAGCGCGGCAAGCGCGATACCGACCAGGGCAATGCCTGCACGTTGGCTTCTGCTCTCGGGCCTTGGGCCGCGGCCAACCGTCCATAGCCCGAAGGCTAGGAATATTCCGGCAGCGATCAGATCCTTCAGTGATGCTCCGCACTGCAGGGCCAACGTGAGGCCGAGGACCGTAGTGAAGGGGCCACGCCACTTCACGATGTTTCCGAGTTCTCCGCCGAGGTTCCGAGGGTGGGGCATGGCCAGGATTCCGAGCGTAGTAAGCGTGACCCCCAGCATGCTCAGTGCTTCGGCGCGGTCGGCAAACCAGTGAGCGGTGACGGTAGTCCAGCCCGTGGGCAGGGCGAGGAAGTCGCCGAGGGAAGCTGCTGCGGTGAGCGGACGCATGTGCTCCGCCGCGCCGTACACGGCGGTGCAGCCCAGGAGAGAAACCGAGAACCGGAACAGGTTCGTTGCGATGGCCAGGGAACGACCTTGGTGAATCACCTGCTTCGCAGAGTGGAGGGATACGGCCCCGGTGACCGTTCCGGCTTGAAGCACAGGTCCTTCAGCCGCGCTGTCACTCAACCCATTGCTGATGTAGGTCTGTTCATCCATATCGCTGAAGTATGTTGGACCCCGCAGTTTTTTGCTGGTTGGCTTGCCAGTGCTCTTGCGCGGGAGTCTCCCGGCGCGCGGAGTCCGTCGGGGCGCCGAGTAGACTCACTGGCGTACTTGCGATCCGCTCCCTACGGTTACGTTCGTGCTCTGCCTGGATTCGCCGGGTGGTGGAGGAACAAGGGGGATCGATGGAACCTGAGTTGGCGGCTTTGGCAGCCTCGGGCGCCACAACGATGGTGACGCTCATGGTCTCGGATGTCTGGTCACAGGCGCGAGGCCGGCTCTCCCGGTTCTTCTCCCGCGGTGCCGAGGCGCAGGAGATGGAGGCACAACTTGATCGCTCCCGAGCCGAGTTGATCGCCGCCCACGATGGAGCCGACGAGGGCGCCACCGCGGACGTTGAAGAACACTGGCGCGAGCGATTGCGCACACTGCTGTATAACGATCCCGGTGCCGCGCTGGAGCTACGCCGGATCCTCGACGAACACGCGCCTCGCACCACCCCGACCGTCAAAGTGCACAACTCCATTAGTGGCGGCATACAGAACGGACCGGTTGTCCAAGGCGGGAGCTTCTCCGGGCTGACCTTCGGCAGTACGCCGAACGTGAATCCGGGACAAGGCGAAGACCGGTGATGAGGCATGGTGACGTCGGGAGATCCATGATCCGCGTGTGGTCGACAACGTGCTCTCTGGCATGGTCAACGGGCCAAGCATCCAGGCGGCCAGATCGATGGCGGGGTCTTCTTCATTGTCCACATGCCCGTGCCGAGGGGCTAGGAGATCCGGCCCGATTGGGATTGTAGGGGAGGTGACGTCGCGGACGCGGCCCGTAGGTGCCTGCGGGCCATCGGCGTCGCGGAGTAGGTCATTCCTGCTGAGAGGAGGAGCGGGTCTCGCTGTTCTGCAGTCCCTCGGCGCGGCGTCGGATGCTGATGGTCTTCGAGAGTGCAGAAATTCCCAAGATGCACGGGATTTCTTGTCTGAAGCCCTCCGGGTTACCCGCGCCATCGTGAATGCTGAGAGGCGCCCCGATGAAGCTGTCGTCGTATTGGACGACGACCCGTGTGGGGGCCTTGCCGCGGACCATCCGCGACCACCAGGCATCCGGCCTTGCCGTCACAGAGCGGGACCTGGCAGAGGAGATCGACCAGGTCGTCACCCGCTCCTCGGCCGGCCGTGGGACAACGCCGATGCTCGCAACCGAGCGCCCGCTGTGCCACCGCTGTGGTCTTGCTCAGAGCGCAGCCTACCTGCAGGTTCATGCATGGCTGATGGACGCACCGTGGCTCACGTGAGGATCGGAGCTGGCAAAGGACGACCTGAAGTACCCCCCTGCCAGAGACGAGACGGCGCGCACCAGCCGGTGCCCCACCGGCAGGGCCTAGGACGTCCATAGGCACAGCCCGTCTGCACGGCAGGTGTCCGGTCCGGCTGGTCTGATCTTGGCTTCCGTAGACTCGGCTGTGGCGCGGGGCCGTCGTGGGAGTAGCACCACTTGATGACCCGCAGTCTGCCCACCCCGCGTACCCTGCTCGGCCACCGCCGTGATGGCCGTCCGATCTACCCTGTGCTCGGGGCCTCTCCGGATGATCCGTCGAACGACGAAGTCATGGTCAGCATTAGCCAGAAGCAGCTGAACACGCTGATGGCCCGGGAGAAGGACCAGGGCGGCCGGGCCGCGCTCCGTTCCCTCGTTGAGAAGCTCGGCTTCGCGAATGCCGGGGCGTTGGAGGAGCACATCGCCGGGGTACGACAGGCTGAGCAGGAACAGCTGTCCCAGGCAGAGCGCCGTGAGCAGGCTCTCGCCGAGCGCGAGAAGGCAGCGGCAGCTCGTGAGGCTTCGGCCCTCGCCCGCGAGCGTGATGCTGCCCGGCGGGCCGTGCTTTCCGGTGTGGGAGCGACGGGTCATGACTTGGACGATGCTGCGGCCCTCCTGCGCGTCCCAGACGACGCCGACGGCGAGGCGCTGGCCAACGCCGTTCTGGAGCTGAAGGCACGTCGTCCCGAGCTGTTCGCCACCGTCCGCGCAGCGTCCCAGCAGTTCCCTGCCGCACCTGGCGGCGCCCCGGCCTCCGTTCCCCCGTCGAGGCCGGGAGGCGTGGACAACAAGCCCGGTTCGGCTGGGCTGGAGATGGCCCGCCGACGAGGCATCCTTCCCACCCCCGAGTAGGCACTGACTGCCCACAGCCTGGGCCGCATTGGGGACCACGCCCCGCTTTCTTGTCTGCGTGGACCGTGCCACCACCGGGTGAGTGCGTGACCGTACCCAGCATCCCCAGGAGAAGCGGCGTTGATCCAGCCGTACACCACCTCCGTGACGATGACCCGTGACCGGGACTGGCTCGCCTCCCGGCACGGCACTGATTCCACGGAGACCATCACCCTCGACCTGACCAAGCTCACCAAGAACGTTCACTACGTCGAGCCGACCGCTGCCCAGCCGCACGGCTACGTGCGCTCCGGTGTTCCAGTCGGCCGCCTCAGCGCCTCGGACCTGTACGGCCCGTACGACCCGGCAGCTAAGGACGGCCGCGAGACGCTGGCCGGCCTGGTGTACGCCGAGGCCCCGTTCACGCCTGGCACGACCAAGGTCCCCGCGGCGCTGTTCTGGCACGGCACGGTGAAGCCCGCGAAGATCCCCGGCGGCATCGATACCACGAAGATCGCCTATAGCCCGGCGGCCGCACAGATCCGCTTCATCGGGGCGGTGAGCGCATGAGCGTCGCAGACCTCCTCAAAGGCGTCTCGGTCGCGGACCTGACGGTCTACGCCCGGTCCATCCCCAACCCGTCCGACTTCTTCCTCACCCGGAATGTCTTCGCCGAGACTCAGGTGAAGGATGTGAAGTGGCGTGTCCGGCAGTCCAAGCGGCGCGTCAACACCGCCTCCTACCGTGCCTACGACGCATCGGTGCCGTTCGCGAAGCGGCAGGCCGAGTCCACCCAGACCGAGGGCACTCTGCCGGCGCTGGGCCAGAAGCTCCTGGTCGGAGAGATGGAGCAGCTACTTCTCGACGCTTCCCGCGGCGCGGACGAGGACCACCTGGTGGAGCTGCTATACGACGACGTGGAACGCCACGTCGAAGCCATCCGCTCCCGTCTCGAACTCGCCGCTGGTGATGTGCTGCTGGACGGCAAGTTCAGCCTGGCCGGCGAGAACGGCCTGACCGTCGAGGTCGACTACGGCGTGCCGCAGGCCAACATGCCGATCGCGGCGAAGCCGTGGTCCGCGCCGGATGCCGATCCGATCGCAGACGAGCTGCGGTGGATCGACTATCTCGACTCCATCGGCGCCCCAGCACCGGAGATGGTCGTCACTTCCCGCAAGGCATGGTCGCATCTGGCCAGCAATCAGTCCTACCGGGCGGCGTACTACGGCACTCCGGCCGGTGGTCAAACTCCGACCGCGACACTGAACCCGCAGCAGATCAACTCGGTGCGGGGCACGTACGCTCTGCCGCCTGTCACGTTCTACAAGGCGCAGGTGTGGCAGGACGACGTGTCGAAGCGGGTACTCCCGGATGACCGATGGATCATGCTGCCGCCGGATCGAGCCAAGTGGGGCCAGACCCAGTACGGCACCACCACCGAGTCCCTCGCTCTGTCCCGCGGCACGAACCCGCAGATCGAGCGCGAAGACGCCCCGGGCATCGTCATCACCCGTGACGTCCAGGACGACCCGGTTCAGATCTGGACCAAGGGAGCCGCGGCCGCGATGCCTGTCCTGTACTCGCCGGATTGCCACATCACTGCGACCGTCCTGTGAGCTCCACGGTGAAGTCGCTCGGCGTCCTCGCAGCTGCCGTCCATGTTCTCCACCCGACAGAGCGCACGCCCATGGTGCTCTTCGCCGGTGAGGAGGTCACCGATCCGGCGGTCGCCGAGCAGATCACGAATTCGCGTTGCTGGAAGGGCGGTCAGCCGCCTGCGCAAGGAACGGCCAGTGTGTACGCCCGGAGGGCGAAGCCCGCCTAGGGCCGACCCGCGCGGCGGGGAGCAGTCGAAACCTCGCCTCCCCGCCGCCCCATTCGAGGACTTGCGTGAACAGCAATCTACTGCGCTGGCTCCAAGCTCAGCTCGGCCCCGATACCGACCCCAGCGACCTAGCCGCCCGCTACGAGCGCCTACGATCCGCCAAGGCCGTCGCACTCGAAGTACTCCACGAACGGCACGCCGCACTCCTCGGCGAACCGCTGAAGGTCACCATCAACGGTGTCGCCACCATCGACAACTCGGCCAACGTCACTGCGCTCGAACGTCGTGCAGCGCAGATGATCGATGAAACCGCCCCCGATGAACCGCCTGCCACACGCCACGACCGTCTAATCACTGTGCACCTTTTTGCGCGGCCCAGGCGATGACGGCTTCTCCATCCCCGTGTGCGCTCGGGTTCATCCCTGTGGATGCAGGGAGCAGTTGAGTGCCTCGTCCAGAGACTTGCGGATCGAGGGGCCATCCCCGCAGGTACGGGGAGCAGGCGGGGACGGGGACGATGGACAGCGCCGCGAGGGGGCCATCCTCGCGGGTGCGGGGAGCAGATGGCCCGTGACTCGCGCATCATGCCGCCGTCGGGAACATCCCCGTGGCGTGGCGCGGGGAGCAGGCCCCGGTCATGTCGGCGACGTGGTACGTGATGGGAACATCCCCGCAGGTGCGGAGGAACAGGCCATGCCCGAACGTCTGCTCTCCTGTGCCACGGGAACATCCCCGCGGGTGCGGAGAGCAGTCAGCGTCCGCGAGCTCCTGACGGCGGCGCACGGGAACATCCTCGCGTGCGCGGGGAGCAGTACTCGATCTCGGAACGGTTTGCCGGTGTCGGGTCCATCCCCGCGTACGCGGGAGCAACCACTCGTGGAGCCGCTTCGCCCCGAGTCCGGCGGGAACATTCCCGCGGGTGCGGGGAGCAGCCCGGCATCCTCTTCAACCTCGACGGGACCGTGGGAACGTCCCCGCGAGCGCAGCGAGCAGACAGCCCCAGCCGGGACCACGGACTGAATGGTGGACTCATCCCCGTGTGCACGGGGAACAGACCAAGGAGCGGATTGACGAAGCACTGAAGAGGGGTCCATCCCCGCATGAATGGGGAGCAGTACGGCTTCCAGCTGACAGCCTTCGACCCGTGAGGTCCATCCCCATGCGCGCGGGGAGCAGTTGGCGGTGCCGGTCACGTCGAAATTTGACTTGGGCCCATCCCCGCGGGCGCGGGGAGAAGCAGCTCCTGGTGTCCGTCCAGGCCGCTTCGAACGAGTATCCTTCAGCGGGTCGGTAGCCAACTGCCCAACGAGCTCACCGCCACGGCCACAACCACTGCGAATACCATGCCGCCGATCAGGGCACGGCGCCCTCTGCGCGGTAAGTGCTGGATCGTCAGATGCAGGCCACGGATACGCAGAACGAGGTCTGGTTGATCCGTCTGGCGACGTTTGCGTCCCACCTAGTGCTCCTCGGCATAGCCTCGCGCTTACTAAGCAGATTAGTGAACGTTATATCTGTAGGGGACCGAAAACTAGAACTGGCCTGAAAAGAGCTGTTGGGCCGGTCACGGACCGGCCCAACAAGCAAGCCCCGCGTACGCGAGGAGCAGTTACTCCCGACAGAAATGACGGGATCATCCCTGCACACGCAGGGAACAGTGCTCCGAACATTGTGAACGTTGAGGACGTTACAGACCACCTCCTGCGGGCGCGGGGAGCGAGTGACGAGAATCGGCATGTTCATGCCGAACGTGGCCCCATCCCCGTATGCGCGGGGAGCAGTTCTGGAATCCTCGTCGTCCATGTCCTCCTGGGGTTCATCCTCGCGGGTGCGGGGAGCAAGGCGATGCTCGCCGGAATGCGGCAGCCGAGTTGGGTCCACCCCCGCGGGCGCGGGGAGCAGAGCGGCCAGATACTTCCGTCCAGCTCTTTCGCGGGTCCATCCCCGCGGGCGCAGGGAGCAGTGGCCCACGCGCAGCGTCTCGTTCATCGCCTCGGGTCCATCCGGGTGCGGGGAGCAGACCATCCGGGGCGCGGTGGCGCAGACCATGACGGGTCCATCCCCGCGGCTGCGGGGAGCAGGGTGTACCTGCGCAAGTACGCTCTCGCGACGAGGGTCCATCCCCGCATGGGCAGGGAGCAAAGCACGCCGAGGATCTTGGGGCGGATGTCGCCAGGTCCATCCCCTCGTGCGCGGGGAGCAGGTCGGGCCGACCACGCTGGACAGGGGGCCGGGGGCCTGTCCACGGACGGGCCGTCCGAGTGAGCGGTCAGTTGATCTCCTTGTCCGGTATGACTTTTCATCCTTCGGGTGGGGGTGCGTGTTGAGTTGACGCCGTTACCGATGGCCGTTGTAGGCCGTTGAGTTGGCGTGGATAACCTTCCTGACGAGCACGGCCTGCTCCCTGTCCCGACCGCCGCTTTGGTGGGCGCGTACTGGCTGGACACACCCGTTCACGACTCGGACGACTGCATGTGGTGCGTCCAGATGCGGGCATCCGATGCCCGGCGACGTGACGCCAGAGGAATCGTTCCTCCGCGTGGGCGGATGGCCGGTGGTCTGTGGCCGGGATTAGCCGGGGTTCAGCGGGACGACCCCTTCGCCGCTGGTGGCCTGGGTCAGGCGCAGTGAGGACCCTTCGGTCAGGACGATGTGCGCGTGGTGCAGGAGCCGGTCGACGGCGGCGGTGGCCAAGGTCTTGGGCATGATCGAATCGAAGCCTGATGGATGAAGGTTGCTGGTCACGATCATGGACCGGCGTTCATAGGCGGCGTCGATCACGCGGTAGAAGGCTTCGGCGGCGGCCTGTCCGGAGGGCAGCCGATGTCGTCGACGACGATGAGGTCGGAGCGGGTGATCTTCGCGACGGCCTTGGAGACGGTGTTGTCGACGGTCGCCCGCCCGAGGTGGGCGGTGAGCGATTCCAGGGTGAACCAGGAGACCTTCATTCCCTCGTCGATCGCCTTGTTCGCGAGGGCTTCCGCTAGGTGGCTTTTCCCGGTACCGCTGGGGCCGGCGACCGCAAGATTCTCCGCGCGGGAGATCCATTCCAGCGTCATCAGGGCCTGCTGGGTCGGTGCGGGGATCGAGGAGTCCCCCTCCCTCCAGGACTCGAAGGTTTTCCCGGAGGGGAGTTGGGCCTGCTTGCGGTGGTTGCGGCGGGTCGCGTCGTCGCGGCCCTTGATCTCTACTTCCAGCAGGATCCGTACGACTTCCGCGGGGTCCCATCGCTGGGAGCGTGCGGTGGCGAGGACGTCGGGGGCGGCCTTGCGCAAGTACGGGAACCGCATCCGCTTGAGCACGGCCTCCAGCTCAGGCGGGATCGGCGGGGCCGCAGGCGGCGGGGGAACCGGGGTCGCCGCGGGGGCGGGAACGACTTCGGCGGGGTCGATCACGGGTGCGGTCATCATCAACTTCCTTTCCGGTTGCGGTTCAGAGAGTCCGGTCCCGGGCCGCTTCGCGGCCCGGGACCGGGAGATCAGGTGGCCTTGCGGCCGAAGTCGGCCCAGGCCGAGGTGCCTGGCTTGACGGAGTGGGCCTCGTCGGCGACGACCAGGTCGGCGGGACGGGCGCCATGGCGGCGGTGCTGGACGATCGACATCAGGTCGTCCTCGGCGAACCGGCCCGCGGTCGCCGCGAGGCCGAGCGCGATGTCGACCTCGCCAGCCCCGACCAGGGCGGCGAGTTCGACGGCGGCGGCCATCTTCACCCGCATTCTGGTGGTGCCGGCCGCGGCGGCCTCGATCAGCCAGGACTTCGCGCCGGGACCGAGATCGAGGAAAGCTTTCTCCGCGTCGTTGGCCGGCTTCGGCCTGGGCTGGCGGGGGCCGCCGTCCATGTCCTGCGGGTGGTCGGGATAGTGGGCCAGATCGATGACCGGCCGTCCGGGCAGGGACAGTTGATGGCGGGCGACCTCGGTCAGGCCCGCCGGGCCCTGCATCCACTCGGGCCGGGTGACCAGGTGGGAGAGGTCGACGACGATGACGAGCTCGTCGCCGTCCACGCGGACCCAGGCTTCCTGGCCGACCAGGCCGGGTGGGGTCGAGTAGCGCACGGAGCCGAAACGGACCGTCTGGTCGCGCAGGACCTGCCTCGATTCGCCTAGCGCGAGGGTGTGGGGAGCCGTGGGCAGCGGATGCAGCCGCGCCCTTTCGATGTCGAGCATGGAGGAGGGGATCTTGCCCGTCTCGCGGTGGACCCGGTTGTTGACCTGCTGGCAGAAGACCGCGCAGGCGCCCCGGAGTTCGGCGAAACCGTCGTACGCACTGCGCAGGTTCGCATCCGTGGGCACCAGATCGGCCTTCGCCATGCGGACCGTCGCTTCAGACCCACCCTTCGACTCCGGGTCGAAAGGGACACACGTATGGACTTGCAGACCGTAATGCCTGCCCGCGGCGACGACTTGAGGGTGGCGGACCGCGACGCCCGCGACCCGGTCGATGGTCATGGTCTTCTCGTTGTCGGTCAGCACATAGGTCGGAACCCCGCCGATCGCCCGCAACGTGGAGTCCAGACAGGACACCACAGTCGGCAGGGTGCGGTCCCAGGTCGGGATCACCACCCGGAACCTCGACCACGCCAGCCACGCACAGAACAGCAGCGTCTCGCGGGGCTCACCACCGCCCGGACCAGGCACTTTCGGCCCCCAGCCCCCAGTCGAACTGCATCCATAGCGCCGGCTCAGGCGTGTTGACTGAACTACGGGAGGTCTCCTCGTTGTTCTGGAGACGGGGAGGTGGTGGGCTGTCTACCTTCACGTG